>JAEOTL010000190.1 GCA_016839845.1 Promethearchaeota archaeon | reverse complement strand
TTATATTTCTGAATATAAGCATCATGATCCTTACAACCATAAACCCACTCGTCTAACCAGCGTTTTATTCCTTCATCTGAAGTCATTAAACCAAAAGCCCAATCTCTAAATAAAGCATCATGCTTATAGTAACCAGCGACGGGAGTTGGATGGGCTCCATATTTAGCTTCAACAATCGCATTTGTTCGATATGCTGGAATGATCGTATGGTGGGGACTTGACCGAATGATTTCATAATCAACAAGCTCTTCACATGAAACAATTATTCTTTTACTTGCTAGTGCTGCAGCTTGTACACTCCCCATCGCTCCCCAATACTGAGCATTCCCATATTTATCCGCTCTTTGTACATGTACTAAGCAAACATCAGGATTTGCAGCAGGTACCGTGAGGATATCTTTTCCCGTATATGGACACTTAATAACCCTAAATTTGTCTTCTCCCATAAATCTCCTTTTCTTAAAAAGATCTGTTTCAATAGCACCTTCCAATACTGGCATGAAAGTAAAACCATACATCCCTGCTTGAAGTCGTGCGTTATAATGAAAATTAGAATATTCTTCTACCTCAATTTCTCCACTGCGCATCTTGCGAATTACATTACCTGTTCCCGCAATTACAGATATAAAATTAGTGATTATTTTATCAATACACCCTCCCGCAGCTAAATATTCAAGATCCATATGACTGGATTGTGTATAGACTGTTAAGTGCCTCCTTTTCTGTCGTATTACTTCAGATACTAGCGCAACGCACATTGAAAGGGTATAATTTCCTAATACCAATTCATCCCCATCTTTTACATTATCACTAACGGCTTCTTTTAAGGTCATAACTTTATTTTCTGAACTAACCATCACATTATCAACTTCTTTATATTACTCACAAATGAAAGAATATTAGTTTTAAGACCTTTGGATTAATTCTATAATAATACCAAAAGTCGATTCTGTATCCATGTAAGCAAATCTCCCTTCGCCTATTTCCCCATAAAATAAGATTTCTATCCCTTTGCTTTCGAAATCTTTCAGGTAAGGATCCAAGTCATCAACATGTATTCCGAGATGGTGGAGACCTTCTCGTCCTTGTTCTAGAAAATCTTTATACGGACTATCACCCTCATGCCACTCAATTAATTCAACCTGAGGTTCCCCCATTTCATTTTGAGGGTCTCCCATTTTGCTAAACAGAGCTCCCGCTTTAAGAAACGCATCTTTACCTCTATATTTTGTAGGAAACTCTACTTCGGGTATTCCTACGAAGGGTGGTAGGTTATATACTTTTTCCATAACCTTTGCCTGTTTATAAATATCCTTAAATACGAAACCCAGTTGATCAACTTTCAGTTGGTTAAAATTAAATTTCTCCATAATGCACTTTAGCCTTCTTAATATTTAAATTTAATAAATCTCCTTAACGTCCTCTTATTCAGAATAGTATTATATAAAAATGGGATTATACAGTAAAATTTAAAAAAATTCAAGGGAAGACTAATAATTATAAGAAAAAATTGTGATATTAGGTGATATTTTTATTAACACTATGGAATTTGAACTTAGACCAGAGGAATTAGATTATCAAGAGCGTGCAGCGAGGGAAGAAAAAAGATTAAAAGAAAATCCGAACCTAACACTGGGAGTTCTAATTGAAAAATTAGGATTTGAATATCCTGATAAAAAGGCACTCTTTTTTGGTGAAAATTCTTGGACGTGGAGCTCTATAAATGATGAATGCAACAAGATAGCTAATCTTTTTTTGAAATTAAACATTAGGAACGGTGATACCATTTCAATAATGATGGAGAATTGCCCAGACTATTTATTTTTAATCGGTGGGATAAACAAAATTCAAGGGGTCAGCGCTCTGATAAATGTCCACCAAAGAAAACAAGCTTTAGTTCACGCTTTTAATCTTAGTACCCCTGAATGGATTATTGTTGACGGTGATAATCTCCCTTTTTTGTTAGAAATTAAAGAAGATTTACCATTGGGACATGATAGAATTCTTGTTTGCAATGCTGAAGGGAGTATAAAAGATGGATTTCGGGATTTAAATAAGGAACTAGAAGGAATCTCTGTTGAAAACCCAAATGCTACGTTAAAGGGAAATCTAAGGGAAATAGCATTAAACATTTTTACAAGCGGAACAACTGGTCTACCCAAAGCTGTTACTTTGAGCAATTTTAAATTCATGCATGTAAGTATATTTGGAGTACTTACCCTCAAACTCAATATCGATGATATTATTTATATCCCTCAACCATTATATCATGGATTAGGGTTAATGGTAGGGTGGGGGGGAGCCGTTTGGAGAGGAGCATCAATAGCTCTTCGAACCCGTTTTTCGGCTTCAAATTTTTGGAAAGATATTAAGAAATATGATGCAACATGCACGTTATACATCGGAGAGATTCCCAGGTATCTTCTTAATCGTCCCGAATCAGAATTTGTGAAGGATTCACCTCTAAGAAAAATGGTCGGTCTCGGTTTGAAAAAAGACGTTTGGGAACGCTTCAGTTCTCGTTTTAAGGTTCCTCACATAGTGGAATATTTTGGTTTAACTGAGAGTGGTGGATTTGTCAACGTTTCGGGAAAACCGGGAATGGTTGGTAGGAATGTATTTCCTGGAGTTCATATAGTAAAAGTTGATAAAGATACCAATGAAGTACTTAGAACCAAGCAAGGTCATTGCATCCTATGTAAACCGGGAGAAATTGGTATTGCTCTTGTTCAGGTGATTCCAGATGATGATTTTACAGGTTATAAAAACAAGGAAGCTACAGAAAAAAAACTTGTTTATAATGTAATTAAAGAAGGAGATGTATACTTTAACACCGGTGACATCCTGAAACTTCATGATGATAGATGGGTCTCGTTTGTAGAAAGATCAGGGGATACTTTTAGGTGGAAAGGTGAAAACGTCTCTACTTCTGAGGTCGAATCTATTATTACATCATTCCCCGATGTCCGTTCTGCTTTAGTTTACGGTGTGGAAATTCCGGGTTCAGAGGGTAATGCAGGTATGGTCGCATTAGCATTGCATGATTCAATGAACTTTAACCTAAAGGAGTTCTCCAGATTTTTAATCTCATCCCTCCCAGGGTATGCAATCCCTATCTTTCTAAGAATTCGTCAAAGTCTTGAGGTCACTGGAACATTTAAGCTACGCAAAGTCACCCTTAAAGAAGAGGGCTTTAACCCAGATAAAATTTCAGATCCTTTGTTGGTATGGGATCCAAAATCCAAATCCTTAGAAGAATTGACCTTAAATGTCTACAATGACATAAAAAATGGCAATAGGGTATTCTAAATTTGAAGGAAAAATGTTTCTAATTGAGATTGTCTTAACATCTGATCTATACTGATAATGGACAAATCAACAAATCTTAAATGATTATCGTTTCCTTTTCTGGTATCTTTTTCCGGTTCTACTTCGAAACATTTCACTTCTGAGCATTTCTTTAGAAAGATATCTCTCAGGAACGTAGCCAGATAATGGTAATATTGACTTTGCTTGTTCAATGTACTCCTGTAGTTTATTAGGTAAATCTCTTACAATATTTTGAACCACCTCTTCTGGATCGATTGTTATCCGGTATTTGTAAAATCCCTTGTTTAAGTTTTTGATGTCAGTGAGTAGAAGACCGACGGCTTTATCAATTCTTATTCGTGCAGGAGTATCGATAAATGTTTTCTGGTTGTATAAGACAGATTGAGAAACATCCATGGTAACTAATCCATTTTCATTTATCATAAGATTGTCATTACTATAATCTCCATGTATCATTTGAGCATCTAAAAATGCTCGAGCGATGATGTCAATAGCTTCATATAGTATATTTTCAGGATCATCGAAGTCTCGAATATTTACATCGCTAAGTAATGGTGCAGGTACCAGTGAGTCCCCCTCTAAATTTATGAAATCCATCATCATAATATTATTCAACAAATATCTTGGCTTCGGGACGGGGATATTTACCTTATCTAGCTCATACAAGTTCCAAAATTCTTGTTTAGCAGCGAAAGAAGCCATTAATTTTTTTGATACGTGATGGGTTCCTTGTAGGCGTTTTTTAATAGTACTCGTAAAATATCTAAACACTTTTGCGCAAACTAATTCATCTGTCTCTTTCTCTTGAGCTAAAAGAACAGTTGCTTCTTTTCCCGCTCCAATAGCCGAGAAAACTCTTTTAATTTTACCTGTAGCAAGGAGTTGATTAGTTGCTTCTTTTACAGTTATTTCTCTTAATGGAACTCTGCAGTCTTCTCGATTTTCATTTAACACATGTCCATCTTTCGATAGATTTATTCCAAATGTTTGATCGAATTTTTTTTTTGTCATTTTTCTATAACTTTTTGCTATTTTTTACGGGTGAAGTTCGTCTGGTAATCCATATAATTTACCATAACTAATGCAAAAATTCCAAATATGCTTATATCGCTCAAATGGAAATTGATTTGAGACTTGATTTATGAATATTCCTAAAATCCTTTCAGAAAAAGATATAGATGCTCAAAATGTGGTAATTTATGTTAAAAAACACCTATTGAGGTCTGTTCTCTTTTCCGATGATCAGATTTTCCATTGCTATCATTTTGCACTCGAACAATCACCTCATTATGTTTTATGCACTTAATGATTCTGGTATTAAAAATGTTATCTAACCTTTTTGAGATCTTCAACGAATTGTATAAAGTTTAAAATAGTGTTGATTTAATATTCTATATCGTAATGATAATGTCTTATCATTACTATTAAAGGAGTCTAATAGAATTATGCCATGGGAAGATGTAAAAGATATTTTACGCCCAAATATGGATGATATCCATATGGGAGTTATGAAAGTAGATGAAGATAAATGCAATAAATGTGAATTATGTATGCAAAACTGCCCTTTCCGATGTTGGGAAAAAAATGAAGAAGGTTTTCCAGAAATGAAAGAGGAATATGCATGTTTTAGTTGCTATAACTGTAAAATTGCATGTCCGAATGATGCTATATCAATAATTGATTCATATCACGTAGATGCAGGGTTTTGGAAGACCGAACCCCATCCGTTACCCCCTAAAATGCCTCTTGAACCCAAAGATGCTGAAGGAAATCCTACAGAATGGAACGAAATTGAGAAAGCGATCCTTACTAGACGAAGTGTAAGGAATTTTAAAGATAAACTCGTTCCAGAATCTTTGATTCAGAGAGTATTAGAAGCAGGTAGATTTGCACCAAGTGGAGGAAATTGTCAACCATGGAGATTTATTGTAATTACTAATAAAGCTTTAATTGCTGAAATTGATAAAACATCCAAAACTTTACTCGCAGGTTTTTATCGTATGTATACGAATGATGCTTCTGTAAAAGGGTTAGCTGCTATGGTAGAAGGTCCCCCATTAAATGTCAGTTCTTATGACCCTCGGGTTATGTTCGGGGGTTTTGGTACAATGGCTAAACATGCAGAGCTCTATCCTAGTATGGATGCACCAGTTGTGATATTATTACTTGCTGATAATAGGGCTATTGGTAGTGCCGACTTAAATCTTGGGATTTGTGGTCAGAATATGAATTTAGTTGCAAATTCTTTAGGTATTAAAGCTTGTTGGGTTGGATTTATTGCTGGGGGTGTCAATTTCTCTCAAGCGATAAAGAAGAAGCTTGGTATAGCAGAACCTTGGTATGCAGCTAGTTCATTGGTGTTGGGATACCCTAAGTTTAAGCAAGAAGGAATTGTACCGCGTGAATACAGACCAGTAGCATGGGTCCGAGAGGGAGCAGAAGGACCTGAAATAGAAGAAGAGGCCAATGTGCCCTTAAAAGGAGAACAAGAAGCTTAAAAGATTTTTAGATTTTTTTCTTTTTTTCTATTAATGTTTTATAAATTGATGATTTACTATAATTTATAATTTAATTTTTGAGAAAAACTATCATAAAAGTAGATTAATTATGCCCTGGGAAGATGTAAAAGATATTTTACGCCCAAATATGGATGATATCCATATGGGAGTTATGAAAGTAGATGAGGAAAAATGTACTAAATGTGAATTATGTATGCAGAACTGTCCCTTTCAATGTTGGGAAAAGAATGAAGAGGGTTATCCTGTCTTAGAAGAAAATTATGCGTGTTTTAGCTGCTATAACTGCATGATTGCGTGTCCAAATGATGCTATTTCAATTATCGACTCATATCATGTAGATGCAGGAGCTTTCAAGACTTTACCGCACCCACTACCCCCTGAAATGCCTTTTGAACCTAAAGATATTGAGGGGAATCCAACAGAATGGAATGAAATTGAGAAATTGGTACTTACTCGACGAAGTGTGAGAAATTTTAAAGACACACCAGTTCCAGAATCTATTATTCAGAGGGTGTTAGAAGCAGGTAGATTTGCCCCAAGTGGAGGTAATTGTCAGCCATGGCAATTTGTAGTTATAACTAATAAAGAAATGATAAAGGAAATTAACAGAGCAGCAATTAATTCTATTACTCAGGTATATAAGGCTTATCTTAATGATAATTCTGTAAAAGCACTAGAAGGGATGGTCAAAGGACCTCCTTCCAATGCAGGAGGTGCTGATCCGAGGATAATTTTCGGAGGAATGGGCACAGTCAGTAAGGAAGGAGGTTTGCTTCCAAGTCTGGGCGCACCTGCAATAATATTACTTCTTGCTGATGAAAGATCAATTGGTAGACCTCAAATGAGTATTGGAATATGTGGTCAGACAATGAACTTGGT
>JAEOTL010000189.1 GCA_016839845.1 Promethearchaeota archaeon | reverse complement strand
CCTTTTATATTCAAGCAGCCGATTTTGATCAAGTGTCAAACCAAGTAGAGATTTACACCGCCAATTTTAAATCCGAATTTGTCCCTATTTATCCATATAATTTTACGTTCACTGGTGGTAGTGTGGATTCGGTAGGAGATATTCAATTCCTTGATGGTGATTCTCTAAAAATTTCTCCTTCAAATTCAGTGATTAACTTCACGACTGCTTTTCAACTCGAGACTTATAATGAGGAAGAAATTATAAAGTACTTAAAAATTTTCTACTCGCTTAAAACAAACGGATCTCAGCTTGTAAATATTAGTCTCTATAATTTTCACGATGAAACCTGGACGATGATTGATTCCACTGTAGTCAATACAAGTTATTATACTAATCATTACTCAATACTAAATTCTGAATACTTCAATGAAACATACATTATATTAGTTAGAATCGAAAGCGTCAATGTGACTCTTAACATTGATCAATTCAAAGCAGAATATTATTCGGTTAAGATTTCAGACTCCATTATTTACGATAATGAGGAAATCCCCACATTAATTAGTGACTTTACTATATTAAGCGGTATAGGGCAATGGAATGGGAACTTGCAAAGTCAGGATAATAATTCAATTAGTTTTACGAGTGAAAATCCAGGTGAACACTATCCTGCAACTTATAGTTTTGAAACTGATGAAAATGGGAGTGATCCCGCTGGCTGGGATGTCGATGAGACTCAAGGAACAATACAAGTAATTTCAGATTTGGATGGACACAATAAAGTAGTAGAGCTACATGACACATCATATGCTTCAGGAGATGGCCTAATATTAAATCAGACAATCAGTAGAACATCGGGAACAGTTGAATTGTGGATAAGATCGACGAGTAGATGGAGAGAGACCTATATTATAATTCAAGATGGAGACAAAACAAATAGCATTTTCATGAGAATCGATGGGGGATACCTGAAATATTATGATTCTTCATGGCATAATATTATGTCTGTTTATGAAGACACGTGGTATCATATCAAAATTGAGTTTGATTGTTCCACTGATTGGCATCTCTGGGTTGATGGTTCACAAAAAGATTCTGGAGGATATAATTTTAGAGGATCTCCTACAACGATGGACGAAATTAGGTTTACAACCAAGGGTATTGAGCATAGTTATTACAGTTATATTGATGCTATTGGTTATTCGTGGGATCCTGATTATACAATTGGTGATAATAGTGATCCCATTGATGGGATCTCGGTAATTTCAAAACTCGATTTAGAAGGAGTACGAGCTAATGATAATATTATCTCAGTTGACATACAATATTCTTTAAAAACTAACATTAGCCAAATAATAAATGTTTCAGTCTATGACTTTGATGATCAAGAATGGGCTCTGTTGAACTCGACGAATACTACAGATTTTATTAATTTTACCTATTCACTTTTAAATTCAAGCTATAGAAGCCAGTATAACACCATCTTGATAGTATTCGAGGCACTGAACAGTTCAGGGTTTAAATTATATCTTGATATGTTAACTATTAAGTATCGATGGGAGAAAGTTGCCTACCAAGATGATAATTTCGACGTTCCGGATCATTATACTGACATTGCTATGTATAAAGGAACTATTGATGTGATTGGTGACTTAAATGACCAAGATGGAAATTATACGACAATATTACCTGATGGGTTTGGTCATTATCCCGCCACGTACAGTTTCGAAAATGAGACAGATGGCACAAGCGGAACTTCCATAGATTTTATCGATAGCTTTACTGGGACGGGTTGTACATTAGATATTGATGCAGATTTCGGCAACTATACAAAAGTATTACACTCTCATGACACGAATTCTGCTACCGCAACTGGAGTGCATTACTTCGATGGGGGAACCCAAACTTATGGAACTATTGAATTCTGGTGGTGTACTTCAGATTCCACTCAAAACAGTAATATTCAACCGCAAAATTCTGGAGGAAGCAAATTATTAAGATTGAGAATTAAATCCGATATTCTTGAATATTATGACGGCTCTTGGCATACTATTAATAGCTCATGGAATGTAGATAATGAATGGCATCATTATCGGATTGATTATGAACGGACCACCGGAAGTTATATGGGATTAGCTCAAAATAAATGGCGTGTAATTGTTGATGGGGTTACTTATGGATCGTTTAACTTTGAATCAAATATCGATCCTGATAGACTTTATTTGAACAATGGAGATTCCGAATCTGATGTATATTATGACGCTTTTGGGTTTTCGTGGGATACTAATTATACCATTGGGGACAATAAGAATTCCCCTAGTGAGTTGGACTTCAAAACAGAATTTAAGATGGAGAACACTATACCAAGTGATACGATAGACTCAATCACTCTGAAATATGGGTATAAAACAGATATATCTCAGGTAATTAATATCAGTCTGTATAACTTTACAGCAGCAGATTGGTATTTGGTGAATTCTTCTGCCCACACCTCGTTTTTTAATGAAACTTACGTAATACCCGTATCCCGAGTAGTAAATACTACGACGATCCATGATTTCTATAACTCAAAGTTCGAATTACGGGTTAGGTTTGAAGCAACCAATCAAATAGCTGATTTTCAACTGTTCCTGGATCTACTTAAAATTGAATATGATTTTACTGAAACTTCCTTTGATGATAATAAAGCGAAAGTTGACGCTGTCAATGGAGATTATCTTAGCTTTAACGCTAATAAGCCAAATCCTAATATATATGCAGGAACATACAGCTTTGAAGATGAAGCGGATAATACGGAAGGAACTAATATTGATTTCATTGATTTCTGCACATTCAATGCAATGTTTAAAATTATGAGCGATCACCAAGGTCATTCGAAAGTGTTGCGTGCTGAATCATATAGCTATTATGCACGTCATAATTTTGGTAGTGGGATAACGGACGGGACGATTGAATATTGGTGGTTAACGACCGCTACGGGGAAACAGATGCATCAATATATCTACGGTAATGGAGGTATTATTATCCAATTCCGCTGTGATGACGGATATTTCCAATTCTATAACGGAAGTTGGCAAAATATTAAAACTATGAATAGTGATACCTGGTATCATATAAAATTAGATTTTGATTTTGCAACTGACAAGTTTAACATCTCTATTGATGGTACTCTAGAAGTTACTGACGAAGATTTCATAAATTCTGGTGACTCGTTATCCAATTTCCGTTTAAAGCCGAATGAATGGACAGGAGGAACATACTATAATTATTTCGATGCATTTGGATTCAGTTGGGATTCAAATTACAATGTCGGTGACAATTTACTACCTCGCTATTATGTAAACGAGACTTTCGAGCTTACACTTGATAAAATGAATTCTGAGAGATTAAAGCTGTTTGAATCGTGTGAAGTTAGCTATTCGTTAAAAACCAATATAACAGAACAGATCGCGGTGAACATCTATAATTATACCAGTAATTCGTGGGTGGAATGCGCTACTCCGACTCTAAATAATTCATTTACTATGAGTGGTTCCTACACTTTCACTGATCTAGATTTTATAAGCACTGATTATAAAATCAAATTACAATTAATCGAAAAAGGATATAAATTCAATCCGTTTAAACTGTATGTCTATGAATTAGAAGCTACATATAAATGGTCTCCGATCCTTGCGGATTTTGGAATTAATACCTATCAAAATGACTTAGAATTGCTAAGTAATATGTCTTCAGTATACCTTTCTGTCTATCACGGAGATTATTTATTTGAGTCTAGTGGAAATTACCTAATTACCATAACACTAGACGATGGTAATTTTATAACAAAGAAAAGCGCTCTAATAAATATTTCAAACTTAGAACCTCGAGCGATGATTGAGAGTTTCGTTAATCAGACTATTGAGGATGAGATGATTGACTTTACATCAGAGGTTTTTATTTCTGGAAGTAATATCACAACTTCAGATTTCAAGTTCTTCTGGTCATTTGGGGATGGAACTTATAGTAATGAGTCTGCCCCAGAGCATGCTTACGCTGATTCAGGTGTGTACAACGTATCCCTTACGTTGTATGATCACTATGGCAATAGCAATACAGATATTAGAAATATAACAGTGATCGAAAAGATACCAGAAATCGCTGGGCCTTTCACGTATTATGGAATAGAAGGTCAGGAAATCTCTCTTAATATTTCAATCTTCGAGGCCTTTAATGATGAACTCGATTTAGATTATGAGTGGTCAAACAGTACAACCGCATTTTCTACCGATAAAATTCCCTCTATGATTCTTCACGACGGTTCCTATACCTATATTCTCAACGTTACTGATAATTTAGGATACTCCGCAGTGTCAAATATTAGCGTTATCGTTGAAGATGCCCCGCCTCTAGTGCTTATATCCAATTATATGTATTCCGGTAAAAATTCGACCGGAAATGAAGGATTCTTTGCTGGACCTGCTAGTGGAGCAGGAGAAATAGAATTAAATGCTTATGGGTATGATACCTACGATACGAGCAATTTTGACTACATTTGGACAATCTTCAAGAAAGAGAGTAATTTTACTACCACCGACTATGACAGTGGTCTTTGTAGTTCTAAATATTTTCGAGTTAAAGAAACTGCTCAATATCGCGGGCAAGTAGAAATTATTTCAGCAAATAAAAGCGCAGTGGCAAGTTTCATCATAAATTCGGTTATCGACAGTAATGGTAACGGAATTAGCGATGAGACTGAAGAAATGATTCTAGAATTTTATGACAATGTAACCTCCTACTCAGATGCAGATGACGACGGATTAACTGACTTATATGAAATTAATTATAATATTACAGATTACTTAGACCCTGACTCCGATGATGACGGTTTGTGGGATGGACGGCATAATGTTACTGGTATCGGTGAACAAACCGTGTGGACGGAAGCTAATAATTCTGATTGTGACGGTGACCTACTGACAGATGGAACCGAAGTTATTGGATGGAATATTACCTCTGAAATTTATGGACAGATTGTTGTGCGATCTAATCCCTGGAAAAATGATACCGATGGCGATGGGTTAGATGATTATGAGGAATATAACGCAGGTACCGATCCTCGAGACTCTGATACAGACAATGATGGTTTAGAAGATAAATTAGACCCATACCCCCAAAAGTGGGACTACGACGGTGATGGTTTATCAGACAAGAAGGAATATGATATTGGGACAAGTCTCAACCAATCAGATACAGATGGGGATGGACTCACTGACGGTGAAGAAGTAATTGGATGGGGATTTAAAACAGATCCCCTTACAGCTGACAGCGATCATGATTTTGCAGCTGATAATGCAGAGGTAAAGAACCATCATGCCGCAATCGAAGATCGGTATGATCTGGATGAATCTGTGGAAATTTCACTTGGAGTAAACTGTGAAAAAGCAGCCTCAGCTCAGATTGCATTCATGATAACCTTCGGGGAAGCTATTAACGAACCAGAAAACAATAGAACCTACGGAATTCAGAATGTTCCTGATATTAATATATCAATTTACAAAGTTGACGACAATCTGCTTCTTTTTAATAAGACATCTAGTGAGTTTAACCAAACTAGTGAAGACAATAGCACGCGCTACTTAAGTGAAGTAGTAGATATTCGAGAAACTATAGAAAGTCTCAATTTAGATTATCGAGGGAATTATGCTATAATGATTAATGACACTGATGCGGGGTGCATGTTGGAGCAATTTGAAATAGATGTAGCAGGATACTTAGATCCAAACGACGAGGACTTTGACAATGATGGCATCATGGATGGTGTCGAAATGGGTCTGCTTGTAAATGGCACTTCTACCATCGACTATAAAGATATTTATGGAGATTCTGCGGTCATTGAGTTTCCAATAGAGGAAATTGGATGGTGGATGATGGACGAAGGATCTGGATCAATTACTAATGATTCAAGCTATTATGAGAGCAACGGGACATTATGTAATATGGAAGGCGCAGACTGGAAGGCAGGAAAAATTGGTGCTTATTCACTTGAATTCGACGGTGTGAATGAATACATTAACACAGGTGAGAACACTTATTTAAATTTTGAACGGAACCAATCTTATGCTCTGTCAGCATGGGTAAAGACTTCTTCTGCTAATGGTTCAATTATCGCAAAGATGAATGTGACAAATAATTACAGAGGGTATGATATCTATTGTAAAAACGATGGAGTCATTCGGGCACATTTAATTAATGACTTGGATGCTAATGAACTAATCGTGGATGGTTCTACTCAAATTGATGATGGGGAATGGCATTTGATTGTGGTTGCTTATAATGGTTCCAGTTCTGCTTCAGGAATTAAAATCTATATTGATGGGACTCTTGATAATCTCACAACTGTTAAAGATACATTGAATAAAACAATATCTACAGGAGTTAACCTTACTATTGGTGCAAGAAACGGAGGGAATTACTTCTCAGGACAGATAGATGATGTGAGAGTATATAGAAAGGAACTTTCCCAAGGTGAAATAACTTGGCTAAATAATAGTGGCACCGGACAAACATTAAAAACATTAAATATTTCAAGTGAAAATTACGTAGAAATGCAAAACTATATTGAAATTCCACATGTAGGGAGAGTATATGACGTAAATTTAACTTTAAAAGTAGATTCTATTGGAACGCCAATTGGCGCAGGAAATATTACAGTCAAACTTGTTAAAGATGAAATTAATAACACAATAAATAATGCGTTACTCTTGGACTACTTCAGTGAATATAATAACACATCAACAATATCATATGAAATTTTTCTTGATATATCAGAATTTCTTAATAATGGTACAATTCATCAATTCTATGGGAAATACGTGCTACAAGTAGAAGTTTATGGGACATACCTCTTCGACAAATGTAAAGTTTCTGAATTTTATATTATGACGAATACTTTTGTCCAAGCTGGAACTGCTGACACTAAAGGATGGATTACTAATCCGGCCAAACGGGACACTGATGAGGATGGGTGGAATGATTATGCAGAAATATTCACTCATTATACCAATCCCATTAATGTGGATATGGATGGTGATGGGGCGTGGGATCCTGTAGATAGGGATCCCCAGCGAAATGTTATGCTGGAGATAAGTCCAATTTCTGCTTCAGTTCCCAGTGAAAGGAAACTGCAGATTGTAACTACACTCTCTCTAGATTCTGGAGAAAAATCTTGCTTTTATTCAACTAAAAAATCCGCAGATTACTATGAATCCTCCAAATACCATGCGTTTTTTGATGGTACTCATGGAAGTACAACCGATCTTCATTATTATATTGATATTGAGGATAACATGCGAATTCAAGGTAATACGATAACATTTAATCTTCAGCTGTGGCATGTTGACAGATATTGGGGTTTAATAAAGAAGTGGGATTTGAAACTAATTTCTGCTGATAGAACATACTCAATTCAAACTACAGGACAGTCCACTGAATTTTCAGTTGCTGATACGAATAACGGTTTTAAGGTTAAAGTTGAGACCATTGGGGTAGAAAAAGCGAATACAATAGCGATTTATGAATCAAATGGTACTGTATTTAATGGTCATTATCAAGAACAAGAGTGCATGAATATTATCCAGTTATATGTGAACGATAGCGGTGTAGGAACCCCCTTTGAAGAAGGACCGAATGTAATAATAATTCCGACAAGTCTAATTACAGAGACGTTATTTAATGCTTATGTACAAAATGAAACCCTGAATGAAACACCGATTTATAGTAGCAACGAGGAATTATTCAAATTTATATCAGTTGGAAGAGAAGGTGATTCAGACCAAGCATGTGAAGAAGTTGATTTTGTCATTATCAGATTTAGTATTTCTTCATTGGATGCTATGGAAGTTTTAAATTTACTGCTCGTGTGTCTGGTGAATGAAACTTCTAATGAAACTGCTGCTGTATATAATTATGTATCTACGAAGGAAAATAATACCTCCGCGACAACCATGAATCTCTATATTTCTGTTCTAGGTTTTATCCCCTGGTTCTGTAACTTTTCTAATTCTCCACAGGGACCTCGACCAAAAGATTTTAATGATTGGTTCTGGGCACCTTTGAAAGCTCTTAAAAAAGCAACTATTGGTTTTTTTCTCACACTCATTATGTTGGTTGTAGAATTGGTTAAATTAATCATAGATTTTATCGTGGACATTTTTTTGGAAATTCTGCCAATATTCGCTTATATACTCTGGCTGATAATAAAGGTTTTAATATTTATCTTCATTCTGATAATTTTTATATTTTCACTCTTTCTTGTTATAACCTTATTTGTTTTATTGATTGGCATAATATTCTTACAAAGTGTATTTCTTGATATATCTATTACTTTATCTTTGAATGAGATTAAGACGACGGGTGATTTAGAATTTAGTTTTAAGTACGATATAGATATTGTTAAAAGTGAATTTCTTGGATTTTGGATACCAATACTTCTTTTTTATATCAATTCTTCGAACTTTGAATTTGAATATTCTTCATATTTTTTTGGGGAAACTTTTAAGTGCATTCGGTTTTCAGGAAATTTTTATGATGCCATAACAAATAATCAACCAGAACAATCATCTGAACCCAATCTTAAATCTAGCTCTCTTTCTCAAGGAGAAATAAATGGGTATGACTTTATAACTGGAGTGGGATTATCTATGGGGATTATGGGAGGAATTGTTGGAACTCTTGCTGGGCTCTTAACCGTTTTTACAGATGATAAGGTACAAGCCTATATATTCATTATAGGATTGTTTGCGTTTATTGTTAGTATGACGGTATTTCTAGGTTTACTATTTTTGTGTCCAAATCTTTTTTCTTCTGCTTTACTTTCAGGATTAGCATTAGGATTCTTCATTTCTGCTATAGTTTTCTTTCTTACAGGTGTATATATCCTCAGGAAATGGAATTTTATGGCCGCCTTTGCTGCCTTGTTTGGGATTGCTGAAGTGTTCGGTTTACTGGGTATAATTGATGTGATTGGAGGGTGGCTTGGTCTGTTTTTGGATTTTGGTACCTATTTTGGATACCTTGATTATGTTGATGAGGAGACTTTGAATAAATATATAGCAAAATCTTCAATCTTATTTGGAACTTTTTCTTTATTCTTCGCAGTTGGAGCATTGATAGAATTTGGTGGGAGAGATAAGTGGAACAAAAATCCATATGGTTTTAATAGACTTTGGAAAATGGGTTTCTCGTTCTTGTTTGCAGCGCTTAGCTTGGATCTAGCCATTATTTGCTTTAATCTCTCTCAAACATCAAGAAACTAATGTGCAGGGATTTACCAATATTCCTAATCCTTTTTTTTTAAAAAACATCTATTGTGATAATTATGTTGAATTCCACTAAACCAGCTAATAAAGGTAGACTTGTATTTAAAAGCAAAACACCTCGGAAAACATTAAATATCGTACTTTATGTAATCATCGATATGGTATTAATTTACTTTTTCAGTGATTCGTTGTATTTATTATTTACTTTAGTCAACTTAAATCCCTCGGAATATCTGACTGTGATTGTCCTATCCCTTTTGCCTATGATTATTTGTAGTTCACTTAGCTTTATACTAACATATGCTATTATCCGTAAATTTCTTGTTTATTTATTTATTTTTGAAAGAGGAATTGAAATCCGTGAAGTATCTTTAATTCCCTTAAGTTTCAAAAAGGAATATCTACCGTATGTAACAATTACCAATGTGGAAATAAGAAGAGTACAACCTTCGAATCAGGAGTTTTTTGTCCATCGAATTAAGGGAAAATCTACTGTACTTAATGAACATGTAATTTCCATTAATCTAGAGGAAGTTAAAAATATAATATTAAAAAATATGGAGGAAGTATGCTTCTCTACTTAAATTTAAGTTTATGATTGAAAAGAAGAAATAGAGAACGCCTAAAAGCTTAAAATTGTTTTCTTCAATGAGGTTTCTACTCAATCTTAATGAAAAAGATATAAATCTAAAGAAGTCTTACAATATTTAAAGGTAAAATTAATACTTGAGCTTAATGAGGATTCAACTACGAAGAGCAAAATATGATTCTCCAGTTGCGGTACCAATAAAATATGAAAATGTTGTAATGGATTTCCCCGGAGCTGGTACACAAGATGATCCAGTCATAATCGATGCAATTTGGGCTGGTTCTTTGACCCTTGAAATTTTAGACAATGATTTTTTTATTTTAATTAGTAATTGCATATTGAAGGATTTAAACATTTTTTATTCCAAAAATATTTCTTTAATTGACTGCAGGTTTGAAAGATTACACCTTGGTAATTGCGAAAACATGCAACTTAAACGGGTGGTTAACGATTGGGGAGGGATTGATCAAAGTCACAAATGCTTGTTTGTAGAAGTTATATTCAAAGAATCTGTTGCGATCTACAAATCAAATAATAATGTGTTTAAAAAATGTAAGTTTTGCTATATTTATGACCTTTATTCACGGAGTAGGAACAATGTATTTATAGATAATGAAGTTCCAAAATTTTCCCAAATAAGTGTTCAAAGTATGGAGAATACGGAAAATGATGAAGATAATTCTTTCTTACTTAATACTCATTCTGGTTTTAGAGGATATAAGAGTCTTATTGTGAAATGTCAAGGAAAAGGAATTAATAGTGATCCGTATATTATTGATAGCTTAGAATCAGCTGGTTCAACAATCATATCAATAGTTCTCTCCCATAGTAGAGATTATCTAATTTTTAAAAATATAGAAATTAAAAATATAAGGGTTTATGATACACAGAATATTCAATTCTATAATTGTAATTTTGAAAAAACATTTTTATTAAAATTTTGTTCTAATATAAAAATTTTTTCATCTCACTCAAAGAAGTTAAAATTGTGTGAATGTAATGATCTTGAAATTGTTGAATCTAAGTTTAAAAAAATAGCTCTTTTCAGAGGTTGTGATACTGAAATAAAGTTAAAAAATTGTGAATATAAAAAAATTGACAAAAAATTAAAGCTGAGAAAAAAACTTTAATTCATATTTTTATATTATTCTAAATTAAATTGCCTTTCTTAGCGCTAATGTTAATTTCTTTTTATCTGACATTAAGCATGTTACCTTTAATAAAGAAAGACAATGCGATCTTCGTTGAATTTAGCAAATTCAATGACATAATGGATTAAGATAGGTATCAGAAGAGACTTGATAAATTAAGAAATCACCCCTGATGAAGTCCTTGATATCTTGGGAGTTCTCTTTTTTGAATTAGGATTTTCTCTTGTACTTAATAGCTGTGGACAATAATTTAACCTTTTTAGGTAAAACAAGATAAGATATACAACTTAGTCAACTGTCCTCATTGTAAAGCCTACTCAGATCTGATCAGACAATCTACCTTGATTTGTTTATTTAGATCAAATTGCGAACTGTCATTTTGGTCCATTTATTAAGTTAGGATAATGAAAAAAAAAGGTTTAGATTTTCTCTCAGCCTGTAAACATTTCAGCAGCTTCTACGGTTTCTGTAGCATTTACGAGACCATAATTCCATGTATACCATGGGATTGCTCTGGATCATTATTAAGTGTCTCAGACGCTCTGGTTCATTATTAAGGTGTATGGGGTAGGTGCTTAGAATATCCACTCCAGGTGCTACCAAATCGAGTTTGGGGGGAAAATCCCAACCAGGCACCATATGATGAGAACCTGCCCACACAAGCTCATCCGCATCATTCCAAATTAATTAGGTTTCATACAAGTCCCAAAGGCGTTGATAGGAGTCATGATAAGAAACTAACGCTTTTTTCGTTTATTATAGATGAGAACCATACCGAAGAGTAGCCCTCCTAGAGCGGTATAGGATACAACTTGAGCTATTATATTTCCTATACCGACTTCCAGATGAATTTCAGGTTTATTTTCAGGGATAATTTCGACAATAACCTCTAAACATCCCGATATATATTCACCGAAATCATTAAACGCAGCCACGATGAAATAATAGGTGCCATTAATCAGACCAGAAAGATTATATCGGTATAATGGCCAATGAAATTGAATCGTAAAATTGTGAATCTTTACAACAGAGCTATTGAGTGCTATAATTGAGTAATTGGAAATGTACACCTCATATCTTAAAGCATATTCCGAGTGCTCCCAAATTAACTCAAATGAACCATCACTGTCTTGTGGGGTACTAGCATCTGAGGTTAGAATAAAAGGAGTAGGTGCCCTTCGTACCACCACATGTATGCAATTTGATGTCAATTCTCCTGCTTCATTGTAAGCACCAACAACATAATAATAATCCCCATTAGTTTGGCCCTCAATTGCAAAATAAGTATCTGTAATATTATCAGCAATGAGTGTCCCGTCAAGTTCGACATTAAAGATTTCACTTGTACCCACGAAGATGGAATAATTTGAGGCTCCAACTGATTGAGTCCACGATAAATTAATGTTGCCGTCGGTATCGGGGATGACTGGATGTTCGTACAGTGAAAAATCCTGAGGAGGATTCTGAATCCTAATTTTTAAACAGTTAGAATTTGTTGTCCCGTCCTGATTATGGGCCATCACCATATAAAAATAAGTTCCTTGGCTGATATTAGTGAACGCAAAGGTTTGGTTTGTAAACCCACTGACTAGTTCAATTACACTTCCATTAATATCTGCTATTGGATAGTCAGATTGGAACAGGGAATAATTATCGGCATCGATAGAAGCTGTCCATTCTAATGTGAAAGTCCCGTCAGGATCAGGAGATTCCGCATTAGAATTCAATTCAAACATACCCGGTAGGGTAGTAAATTTAAGAATCCTGAGATATTCATCAAGATTTTCCTGTTGTTGATACCCGATAATAAACAGATTGTCATCGTCATCAATTGTAATACCGTAAGCCGCATCCATTAGTGAGGACCCCATTTTTCTAACCCACTTAACTACTTTAGATGGATTCAATTTAATTAGGACGATATCTTGATTTGTTATTCCTGTCACGTAGATATTACCTTGTGAATCTAGTGTAAGATCGTATCCGAAATCATATCCAGAACTTGAATAGGTATAGTTCCATTGCAGGGTACCTCCACTGTTAATCTTTAAGACAAAGAGATCATGAGTTAGGCCAACTGAACTAAATCCTGTAAGATAAATATTATTAAGAGGATCGATCGCTAGTGCAGTTCCTGTATCAGGAGAGATCCCGCCCCATGTTTTATTCCATTGTAGAATACCAGAATTGTTGAACTTAGCTAGAAAAATATCTGCCGTAACCGCCCCAAAACTGCTAGTATGTCCCATAATATAGATGTTATCTTCATAGTCGACTCCAATATCATACCCATTATCAGTGTCAGTTCCACCCCAGGTAGTATTCCACTTAAGATCTCCAGTGCTATTATACTTTAATATGACAACGTCCCCTAAAGCATCCGAACCATCACTATATCCAACGATATAAATGTTGTTTAGACCATCAACACACACAGCACGACCTTCATCCACTCCCAAAGTTGCCCATGATTCTTCCCAAATAAGATCCCCCCAATTGTTGTATTTAAGTATTAGTAAATCTCCTGCATGCGCTCCAACAATAATTAAGCTGTTATCAGAATCAACTTCTAAAAGATTCAATCCAGTGAGATCATATGTAAAAGTCCGGTTCCATTGTAATGAGCCATGTTTATCATATTTCAGAAGAAGTCTATCATATCCTCCTTTAGAATCATTATAAAAGTTACCGAAGCCATAAATATCATTCTCACTATCTAAGGCTATATCAACCCCTACACTCATATGATAATTAACTAGAGTAATATTCCACTCATTATACAGTGAAACTCTCAGATTATCGATAATATCCTGAGAATCGTGAATTGGAATATCCCGAATTGCGCTAAAATAGGGTATTCCAAAAGAAATTAGTATAATTAACAATACCATCCAATTTTGAATAGAAGACTTGAACTTCCCAACCATTGTCGAAACCTAATAATACCGATACTTTGGAAGATGTGTATGAGTATATAAAGAAAAAATAATCATAACTTATATTTAAATATAATACTAAATCTTCCAATAGTTCGGTAGCTTCCGAACTGTAATAGAATAGTTCGGTAAATACCGGATCATACTACCATCAGTTCGGTAGAAACCGAACTACCATCCGTAAGACTTATATATAAGTGCATTCAAAAAGTGACATTAAAGGAAAGAAAGTAAATTTCAACTTATTTAAAGGAAAAATCCTCAGAGTTAATTTATAGATAGACTAATTAAAAAAGTGATTTATTATTAGGGATATGGTGGAAAAGTATAAAAGACAGTTTCATAAATTGTCACAGCATCGTAAAATGGTGCGAATTTTAGCAATTACGTTTATCTTCTTATTTGTATGGGCAGATATCTCACGTTTTATCATTGCTGCTGAATTTGATATAGATTTAGAGGCGACTCCCACCACTGTCGATGTTGGGGAGAATGTGCTTTTCAACTGGACAATGACAGGGGAATTTGAAGATTGTTGGATTAATTTTGGGGACGGGAACCTTACTATTATTACAACCGCTAATAGTAGTGTGTACCATAAATATGCAGTACAAGGGCAATACAATGTTACCATCTTTGCAAAGCAAGGACAAACAGAAGTGACTGACTGTGAGTTTATTAATGTTAAAAATAATGCCCCTCAGTTTAATATCTCTTTACTGGCTCAAGCAAATGAGGATCAAAACGTCACAGTATCTGTTATTGATCTAGTCGAGTCTGATCACGATAAAATTGAAGGGATACTAACGTATATCTACGATTTTGCCGATGGGGAGCAAATTACCGGTAACCAAAGCTCTTGTTCTCACCAGTGGACAAATAGAGGAAACTATTCAGTACGAGTTACAGTTATTGATGATCAAGGTGCACTGGACCAGAAAACCAAGAATATATTAATAAACAATCAAGGTCCTAATGCGAGTTTTTATTTCGACACAGAACTACCGCCTGAACAGTTACGGTATTCTTATTATGGAACACATGATTTCCGCACCGATGTAGTCGGCTCAGAACCCAAAGATTGGACTGTTCATGATCAGGATGATTTAGGGGGGATTAACACTGCATTATTAAGACCTAATGGAGATATTATAGCAAATTGGGATGACGGTGCTGAAGCACCCCATTCCAGTGCGATTAATGAATCCACCCCAGATGGGACTCGTATCGCAGAATGGGGAACCCTTTCAGGAATTATTGATAAATTTACGTACAGTACAGCGACGATTGGAAATGCTTTTGTAACTACGTTAACCTTAAATGTATACGGTAGGTATGAGGTTGGTTCAACGGTTTCTTGTTATGCCAGATTTTATACGGATAATTATCAATCCTCAGCTCAAGTTATAGAATTTGATCGCACTGCATCGTTTGTCTGGAAATCAGTCTCGTGGAATGGTGTAAAATTAAATCAAACCCAGTTAGATTCCTTAGAAGTTGAGTTAAAAGCCAAAAATCTCGATGGTCCTTATCGGGAGATAGGGAATGTGTTTGTGGACACTGCATATGTTGAGGTCAACTATGAAGATCCTGTAGTGATCACCGTCGAGGATGTGGGGTTAGATTTTAAAGAGGTTGTGAAATTCTTTGACGATACTGCTGATGAGCAAGTGTGGATTGAAACTAGTTTTGATGCTCAAGTTTACGGGACAGTGGAGTTTTATATAAAGAGTAGTGATGCATCTCAGAAGGCGTGGGCTCTAGAATTATGGGATTCCACATCAGTAGCAATTTCTATTACTATGTCTAATGATAAATGGCAATATTCAACAGGAGGTGCATTCAGTGATATTAGCGGGTGTGGAACTCCTGCGGATGACACATGGTATCATGTTCGATTAGATTTTTGTGTGAGTGGAAGCTACCAAGGGCTTAGTGCGCATCAGTTTAAGGTTTACGTCAACGATTCTGGTTCTAGTACCTATAGTTATAGTGGGGGTGTAGCTGATATACGAAAGGTTCGGTTTATATCTGGTGTTTCAGATAAGGGAACTGCCTGGATTGACGCGATTGGGTTCACGTGGGATCTTTTATATGATATTAATGATAATTCTTATTGCGTGGTCTCATATCCAGAGAAGACGGGTATAAAGTTTATTGCAAATTGTACCGATACTGCGAGCGACCTTCCTTCACTTCGTTATTACTGGAATTTTGGGGATTCGACATTTGGGTGGGGTAAATATATAACAAAAACCTATTTACTGTCGGGACGGTATGTTGTAAACCTCACCTGTAAGGATGATAATGGAGAAACAAGTTCTTTTGCCCATCTCGTTTTGGTCCATAATGCCATTCCAGGAATGGAGAATTTATCCAGTTCTAATAGAACTATCTATATCAATGAGGGTGATACCATTACGTTTATGGGAGAGCCAACAGATGATGCTCTCGACATCGCCCAACTTTCTTATTGGTGGGATTTTGATGATATTTCTTTCAATCCGTATAATGTGAGTGCACTTCAGGAGGGTGGGTGGGCAAATTCCCATCTCTATGAGGATGACTTTAATGGGAACGCGTATGTGGTTACTAAAGATCCTGAAGGCGCCTTTTCCTATAACCATTTCGAAGTACAAGTTTTAAATGTAGATCCCTTATTGAGTATCTGGGATGCATCTGTCGTAGCTAACATCTCCTTTGAGGTGTATCGAAATAGTATTACTAAAAATGCGAACTTTACCTTTAATCTAAAAGCCAATAATGAAACATTTATCCAAAGTGCGCTAAATTTTACGGGATCTTCCGCATATTCGGTGTATAGTGCCACGTCCCCCATTTCGATGACTC
The DNA here is from genome assembly GCA_016839845.1 of Promethearchaeota archaeon. Next base: position 18,053 of record JAEOTL010000189.1, on the reverse strand, counting down.
TTTCTAAAATTTGGGAAGTGATAATAAACTCATCTGATGTATTACCGGCTAATTCATGGTTTCGGTGTTACATTAAATTACAATTTCTAAGTGGTGCTGAGTTAGTCATTTCCACTGCTAAATTATATGGGGGTGCTTACGGGGAAGCAGAAGTGGTGCTGAATCCCTATTTTTTCGATAACGGGGATTACACGTTTATGTATCCTTTAACCCTTAATGCACATGTGTGGGATCCATCGTTAGATGACCTAAGCTTTAATGTGAACTATACAGCAACGACATTACTAGCTATTAACTGTTCTGACTCGTTACCTATTGAAAAAACTTTCAGTATTGAATACCCTGAGGGCAAGGCAAGTTATGTAGTGAACATTTATGAAGAAGATAACTTGATATTTGCAAATATTACGGTGTCTCAACACGTATTCATAGCCCTAAGTCAGAGTAATAGTTTTCCGATTAATTGGGTTCTCAATTTTACCATCTATCCTCTCATTGATCTTTACGATATTTTAGAAGATCGGTTAAATCTCACGGCACTTGAAGTGATCTATTGCATCGATGCACTCAATTTCATCGAAGGTACAGTAGTAGATGATGATGGGGGTGAAGGTACTTTAACCATTTCCTTTACCACTGAGAACGGAATTGAATTTGAAAATCTGTCCCCAAATATAGACATATTAATCCCTGAACAGGTTTTAGAAGGAATTAATGTTACGTTTTATATTCAAACCTCAGATTTCGACCAAATAGCTAGGCAAGAAGAAATAGAGACGTCAAATTTCAAGTCTGAGTATGTTCCCATTTCAACTGATTTCTCTGTAAGCAGCGGTTCAATTGGAGTAGGTGGGGATCTTCGATATTCTAACGGTGATTCGATAACCATTTCCCCAACCAGCTCTAAAATTAATGTTACTACTACTTTTTCATTACCTAATGTTGAGAATGAGGAGGTTATTAAGTATCTTAGGTTAATATATACCTATAAAGTAAACACGTCTCTTGTCGTCAATGTAAGTCTCTACAACTTCCATAATGAGTCTTGGGTGCTGTTTGATTCCACATTAGTAAATACGAGTTATTATACAAATGCTTTTTCTATATTAAGTAATGAGTTTATTAATGAGACCTACTTCGTATTAGTGAAAATCGAGTGTGGAAACGCCAAATTAATTTTGGATCAATTTAAAGTCGAATATTATTCGGTCATCATTTCAGATTCAGACTTGATGGAGCACGTGGATATACCTAGTTCTCCGGTAGATTTTATTTTCTTGACAGGATCCACTCAATGGGGTGGCGACTTACAGGAACAAGATAACGATTATGTGACCTTTACTTCATTCACGGATGAGGATCAAATCGGTCATTATCCTGGATCCTATAGTTTTGAGAATGAAGAAGATAATACCCAAGGCACGAATATTGACTTCATTGATGTGTGTAGCTATAATTCCAAATTTAAAATCATAGGAAGCCATGAAGGTCATTCCAAGGTACTAAAGGCTCAGTCTTATGCCTATTATGCTCGTCACAATTTTGAGAGTGGAATTACAGAAGGCACTATTGAATATTGGTGGATGAATTCAGCTCCGAATAAGAAGGTTCTTCAATATGTTAGGAGTGATGACGGATGGATTATCCAATTCCGTAGTGAGAATGGATATTTTCAATATTATGACGGCACTTGGCAAAATATTAAGGCAATGAGTGCAAATACATGGTACCACATTCGAATGGATCTCGATTTAGCAACAGATACCTATAATCTATCCATTGATGGAACCCAAGAGGTAACCAATGCAGATTTTGTGAATAATGGGGATACTTTATCTTACTTTTATATTGAACCCGATGAATGGACGGGCGGAACTTATTACAATTACTTTGACGCCTTCGGGTTTAGTTGGGACGAAACTTATGAAGTAGGAGATAATCTTGAACCTTATTCTGGGGGTTTGAACCTCGTCTCTCAGTTTGATTTGGAAGCTGTACGACCTGAAGACCTTCTGCGATCTGTGGAGTTACAGTATTCCTTTAAAACGAATGTATCTCAAGAGATCGAAACAGACCTTTATAACTTTGACACCCATCAATGGACAACAATAAATTCCTCTTCGGCAACCAGCTTTACAAATTTTAGTTATGATCTTGCTGGAACAAATTGCATTAGCCCTTATAAGCAGATTCTTGTTAAATTTAAAGGAACAAATAGCTCAAAGTTCGAGTTTTATTTGGATTCTCTTAAAGTTCTTTATAAATGGGAAAAGGTCAAATTAGAGTACCACTCTTCGGTTCCTGATCAATACTTTGATGTTGTAATGCTAAATGGCACACTCGAAAGTTTCGGAGATATTTCACTGCCCGATGGGAATTATTCCTCATTTTATCCCTATGGTTATGGGTTATATCCTGCTACTTACAGTTTTACAGAAGAAGATATTGGAACAGAAGGAAGCGATATTGACTTCGTTGATATAGATAATTCGGTACCCTCATGTGGGCCTGAAGTAGAAGGTTTAAAGGGGGATCATTACAAAATTCTGAAAATCAAAGACTCAAGTGCCACTGGTGCCTTCGATATTGAAAATCTCTTTGAGGCATCCCAAAGTTATGGAAGTATTGAGTTTTATGTAAGGATAACAGACAAGAATAAACGATTTTGTTTCATACCTAAAGATACAAGTGGGAATTTCTTATTGCGGTATAGAATCGATAATGGTTATCATCAAAGATACACCAGCTCATGGGGCAACGTGGTCGCAGCTTCGAATAATGAGTGGTATCACATAAGAATTGATTTTGAAACTACCACAGGAAGTTATTCTGGATTATCTCAAAACAAATGGAAATTGTTTGTAGATGGTGCAGAGTATGGACCCTATGATCTCGAAACCAATAATGTATCTCCCGATAGACTACGGATTTTATCAAGTACCTCTGATACTTCTTACACATGTTACCTAGATGGAATGGGCTATTCTTGGGACAGTAATTATACGGTGGGGGATAACGTCAACGTCCCAGATTCTCTGGAACTTACAGCTAAAATCCAAATGGAGAGTTTAATCCCTTCCGATGAGGTAGGAGTAATAACTCTAAAGTATAGCTATAAAACCGAAAATCCTCAAGTAATAAATGTAAGTCTTTATAATTTTACTGCAGCCGATTGGATACTGGTAAATTCTTCTTCGCATATTTCATTCTTTAACGGGACTTATTCAATTACTGTATCTCGAATGGTCAACTCGAGTCCTATCCATGACTTTTACAACTCAGAGTTCGAATTATTTGTAAAGTTCGAAGGAGCAAATTCTACCTCTGATTTTGATTTTCTTCTGGATCAACTTAAGATCGAATATAATTTTACCGAAACTTCCTTTAAGGGTGCGAACGAAGCAGAAATCGATGCAGTTGAAGGTGATTATATTAGTTTTGATTCATATCGGAATTATCCCTATACTTATATAGCAACTTATAGTTTTGAAGATGACCAGAGCGGGGGTGAGCCAGACGGTTGGGATTGCTCTGGAACGGTCTCTGTTGAAAACTCTCTTGGTGATCATAATAAAGTTAGCAAGCTTGATGATCAATCAGCCTCAACGGCATCATCCTTAGCAAACAGCTTTGCAGATCAAACATCGGGAACCATTGAATTCTGGGTGAGAATGTGGAGTTACTTTTCAACTTCAAGAACCGCATTCATATATATCTATGATGAAAGCACAGGAAACTCTATTTATTTCTACTTCTATGTGAATGGAAAAATCTATTATAATGATGGATCGGGGCATTATATAATGGATTATTCTCTAGACACATGGTATCATTTTAAAATTAGTTTCGATTGCGGAGAAAATGGAGATGGTACAAATGATTGGCATTTATGGGTTGATGGGGTCGAAAGGTCACCAACAGAAGGTTATAACTTTAAGGGTACTCCCTCAGGGATGGATAAGATAAAATTTAGCACTTCAACCTCCGAATCTTTATATGCGCTTTATGTTGATGCTGTAGCTTATTCTTGGGACACGGGCTACGATATAGGTGCAAATTATGACCCCCGTTATTTTGTAGACGCAACCTTTGATCTGACTTTAGCTAAGATGAATGCGGATAGATTAAAATTGTTTGAATCTTGTCAGGTGAGTTACTCTCTTTCGACAAATACAAGCGAGCAGATTTCGGTGCACTTATATAATATCACAAGCTCTCGTTGGGTAAAGTACGATACACTTTCTACCAATCCTCTGAATTATTCTAGTGGGTCATTTACGTTTACTGGTTTGGGCTTTATAAGCTCTGCATATAAAGTTAAATTACAATTTGTAAGGAATGGTCGGATAACCCCATTCCAGCTTAATGTTTATGCTGTTGAGGTTAAATATAAGTGGGCAAGTGTGCTTGCTGATTTTGGTATAAATATGCTAAAACATGAGCTCTTGTTAGATGAAGATATGTCTTCTCCGTATCTTTCTATATTTGAGGGAGTATATTTATTTGACTCGGAAGGACAATACTTAATAACTATGGTGGTGGATGATGGAAATTACATTACTAAATGCAGTAAGATTATAACAGTTAAGGATGAAGGATTTTCCTCTTTAATTGGGAACTTTCCGGATCAGACAATGGAGGATAAGGTGGTTTTTTTTCCTTCAGATATTGATTCACCAGATGATAATGCATCAGAATTCAGGTTTTTCTGGTCATTTGGGGATAATCAATATAATACCGATGAAGAACCAAGTCATGCTTATTCACATGCAGGTCAATATAATATTACTCTTACTACTGTGGATAAATTTGGGAACAGATTCAAGGATACTAGAAATATCATAGTTATAGAAAACCCTCCTGATGTAAGGGGACCGTATACGTTTAATGGCGTGGAAGGACAGGCAATCCTTCTTGACGTTGATATCTTTGATTCGTTTTCGGATGAACAAAACTTAGATTACGAATGGTATGACTCCTCTGAACTAATAGCATCTTGTAGGAATCCATCGATTATATTACAAAATGGCTCATTTACGTATGTTTTGAATGTAACAGATAATTCGCGCAGTTCTTCTAGTGTAAATATTAGTATCACAGTAGAGGATTCTCCTCCTATTATCATAATCCCAAATTATATGTATTCAGGGGGATCCATCGTAGGAAGTGAAGGATTCTTTTCTGGAACTGTTGATGATCCAGGTGAGCTTGAACTTAGAGCTTATGGATATGATGTTAATGAAGATAACAATAATTTAAATTACAAATGGATTATTTCTAACGGGGAGACTGATTATTTTTTCAATGATTTAAATAGTGGTTTAGAAAGTATAGCAAAATTCAGAGTGAAGGAGACTGCTATTTATCGAGGGCAGGTTCATCTTGAATCGACTGGGGTTGCTTCGGTTGCAAATTTCATAATTACTTCGATCATTGACTCAAATGGGAATGGTATAGATAATGATTTTGAAACACGGTTACTGCAGACCAATGAGTCTATTACAAGTTATAGTGATTATGACAAAGATGGGCTCTCTGATTTATATGAGATAGGGATATCTAATACCAGTTATCTCCATAGAGATACAGACTCAGACGGTCTTTATGATGGAATTAATAACGAAACTCGAATCGGAGAGGCAACACTAGGTACTGATCCACTTGTTTGGGACTGTGACAATGACGAATTAAGCGACGGTATGGAGGTTCTAGGGTGGGTAATTACATCTGAGCTTTATGGTGAGCGAATGGTGACATCAGATCCTTGGAGTAATAATTCTGATAGCGATACTTGGTCTGATTATGAGGAATATATGGCTGGTACTGACCCACGAGACTCGGATACAGATATGGATGGTGTCATCGACTCGGTTGACCCCGATCCGCTTAAATGGGATCAGGATGGAGATGGTATTTCAGATGGTTTAGAGTTAAAAATTGGTACCAATCCAAATAACACGGATACAGATTCAGACGGACTTTCAGATGGAGATGAAGTACTGGGTTGGTCATTCAAATCTGATCCTCTTTCAAAAGATGGCGATCACGACTTTGTAGCAGATACAGCCGAAATGCAGACTTTTAAATCCTCAATTGATGAAAGATATAACCTAGATGATCCGATTTCTTTAGAATTTGGTATAAATTGTGAACGGTCATCATCAGCTCAAATAGCTTTCATGTTAACTTTCGGGGAAACAAAAAATGAACCATCAGAAAACAAAACATATGGAATTCAAAATGTGCCTGATCTAAATGTTTCGATTTTCAAAGTTGATGATGGATTATTACTCTATAACTCTACCACCAATAAAACGCGGTATTTTAGTCAAGTAGTGGATATTAAGGATACAATCGAGAATCTTAATTTAGATTACAGAGGGGAATACATGATAAAAATTAATGACACCGATGCCGGATGTGTACTGGAACAGTTTGAGATTAATGTAGTGGGTTTATTAAATCCGAATGATGCTGATTTTGATAAAGATGGAATCATGGATGGGGTTGAAGTGGGATTATTAGTCGAGGGGGATAATAGAATCGATTTCAAAGATAGCTATATCCATGATAATTTGACTGTCGACATGGTGAATGTGACCTATGATGAGTTTCAAATTGAGATACCTGATATTGGAAAGGTCTATGATGCCGATCTGAGTCTAAAAATTGAATCTGATGGTACCCCCTATGGGACGGGGAACATTTCGATCCTACTTATTAAAAACGAAATAAATTGCAGCATAGACGATGCAATCCTAATAGATTCATTCGAAGGATTTGATAATATTAGTTCCTATACATTCCAAAAGACATTGGACTTATCTGATTACTTGAATAACAATACTATAACAGAATTTTATGGATTTTATGACTTAGAAGTTAGAATTTCAGGTTCAAATTCAACTGAGAATTTTACTCTCACAGAATATTATATCATTACAGATACGTATATAGAAGCAAATTCATCTCAATCTCAGGCGTGGTATACAAACCCTGCGCTGAAGGACTCTGATCTGGATGGTTGGGATGACTATCAGGAGATTTTTCAAAAAGAAACGAATCCATTAAGTCCAGATACCGATGCCGACGGGATTTATGATTCCTTTGATCGAGATCCTAAGAAGGATGTCATGATTAGAGTATCCCCCTTGGTAGGATCAGCCTTTTCTCAGTGTACGCTCCAGACTGCAACTTTAATTACCTTGGGGGACACACAGGAAACAGTTAGCATTTTCTCGACCTATCAAAAGGCAGATTATTATGAGAATCCCTTATGGTCAGCTTATTTTGATGGGAGTCATGGCAGTACTACCGATCTCCATTATTATCTTGATGTAAATGATGATTTGCGATCCCAACCAAATAACTTAGAAGTTACAATTGAGCTTTGGGAAGTTGACAGATATTATGGATTTATAAAAAAGTGGGACCATAAAATACTCACTGGTGATAAGATATATAACATCAATAGTGTTGGTAATTCACAAACACTAATTCAAAAACTTCTAAATGGTGAGCTGGAAGTTGAATACGAGCTTAAAATAAAGTTGGAGACAATCGGGATTGAGAAAGCCAATACTATTGCAATATATGAAAAGAATGGGACCGTGTTTAATGGACATTATCAAAAACAAGAGAAGATGAATATCATTCAGTTATACGTAAATGATACTCCATCTGCCAATTCTCCTTTTGAAAAAGGACCAAATAATATTGTCATTCCTACCAATTTATTCACTAAAACAATCTTAAATGGATATATTCAAAATGAACGGTTAAATGAGACATTTTTCTATAGTAGTAATGAAGATCTGTTTAAATTCATTTCAGTCGATAGAGAAGGAAATACAGAGCAAGCTTCCAGTGAAATTGACTTTATTATGATACGGTTTGATATCTCTTCTGCTGATGCTGAGAAGCTCTTGGAATTGATAATTACATGTGTAGTTAATGAAACTCTAGATGAGAATAATAATACTATTGCAATAAATTCTACGCTCTATGGGCACTACTCTACAAAACTTAAAGGTACTTCCGCAGTACTAATGAATCTCCCCGAAACAATTTTAAGTTTCATCCCCTGGTTCTGTAATTTTACTGAATCAAAACAGGGTTCAGCTCCTAAGGATTTAGCTGATTGGTTCTGGTCCCCATTAAAGGCTGTTGGAGGATTTTTGGGGGGTCTGATGATTACCATTGTAATGCTGCCTGCTATTATTATCGCCTTAGTTATAGTATTTGTGGTTAGAGTCATTTTATTGTTTGTATTACCGATATTAGCTTTTATTCTATTACTTATCATTAAAGTCCTTTTGTTAGTGATTGCTTTCATCCTTCTCGCAATTCATATCCTTACACAAGTGATTATGTATCTTACTATGGGCCTCATGATGTTAGCAATTACCGCTTTTACCGGGGGATATACTAAATTTAGCTGGGATTTCGTAGAATTCCAAGTTGAAAATAGAGTTATTCGGTTACAATCCGAGATCGTTTGGGTATATTGGGATTTCTTCAATATGAGTTTCCCATGGGCTCAGGACAAAGTTAGGTTGAATGGTACAACTTACATGACCTCAAAAAAAGCGATTTTGACAGGCAATTCCGATGTTTTAATTGCTAATCAAGAACCTATAAATCAAACCGAGGCACCCCCCACTCTACACTGTAATTATACCTTAATTAACGGGACAACCTACGATTTCTCGACGATCTATGATGATAGCAATGGGGGTAGTGGTGCACCTGACCCCTATTATGGAGTGAAGTTGCATCTTATTGCCCCGAATGGGACAGCCTTAGCACCATTAAATATGAGTGTACATCCAGACTACCTACCCGACCCTGATTATAATAAGCCTGTAAAGTATAATTACACCATCGACCTTGAAACCTTGTATCTAGATAAAGGTTTATGGCATTATTTCTTTTCTGGTAAGGATAATTCTAGCGAGCATAATCCTACTGTCAATCCTGAAAAGGGATATTATCTAGGTCCAGATATGAGTATTGGGCCACAGTTTATATTTGCATCCGCTGTGTCAAGTATTTCTGACGATCCATATTTCTCCTCGGGCTTTCTAAACGACACTTTTGTTTTTAGGGCATGGTGGGGTTGTAATGAGACTCCTAGTAATATCAGTCTATGCTTAATCACAGCCAATAAATCACTAGGAACAGGATTATCGAATACCTACGGCATTAAGAAGATTTTGATGAGCCCCTCAGTTCAAAATCCTAACTATTCTTTACCTGTAGAATATAATTGTTCCATCAATTTCCAAAACTCAAATTACACTAATTCAGAAATCGGATGGTTCTCCCACTATTTTGAGGTTTTTTTCTCGGACGGTAATGTTTCCTATTATTATGATATCAGTGGACAAATAACAGAAGATGGGGAAGTCGATCTTGACTCAGAATTTATTAATCAAGATATAAGAGGACCATTTGTGACTTTATACGGACCACAATTACTAGATTACAATTTTAGAATTAGCCCATCTATTGTACCACAATTATTGAAACATGCTACGAGTGTGGAATCTGAGTCAAAGATTGAATTAGAAGTGGTACTTTTGGATCCTTCCGGTTTTCCTAATAGTTTATTTCCCCTTTTGATATTTGAAGATATTTATGGTGACAGAGAAATTACCCTCGAACCGAGTAATTTCTGGCACACGCCTCTTTCTCAAAAGTATGGTGAAAATGCAGTTTCTTGTGTATATTCTCTTTATGGGTATGATCTAGGGCCTGGACTTTGGTCCTTTAGGTTTGAGGCGGAGGGTACTCAAGAGAATTATACTCTTTACGGTAATGAAAAAATCTGGATGACAGGTAGCTTAATCTCATTCTGGGATTCCTTTCTATTAACAATTTCTTCGGGGGGATATATTCCCTTAGGCTTATTCACAATGGCAATACCCACGATGAAATCTGCTCCTTATGTGACTGTAGCTTTATCATGCGTAGCAGTTTTATCAGGGCTGATTTTTTCTTGTGTTCTGCAACAACAATACTGTAAAAATGGGGATATAGGGGGATTACTTGGACAGTCGGTGGCATTATTGCTAATTTCTTTTACAACAGCTTGTAGTCTTGCTCATACTAAATCTGGATCAAAATTACAGCTCCATAAGATTTTCGATATCTGGTATAAATACCTTGCCTATATTAGCATTATACGGATTTTTTTAGGTGCTTTCCCACTTGATTTGGGTGGATTTGATCTTATGCTTCTTCAAGATATCCTTTACCTTCCCTTAGAAGTCATAAGCATGTTTTTTCTAGGTAACATTGCCAAATTGCTTTTCTCAAGTATTGATCTTGGGATGAACGATGTTGGAAGTGTTGCTCTACAAGCTTGTTCATTGATCTATACACTTGGGACAATGTTGCTTTCTATGGTTGGATTTATAATGTTTTTTATCAAAACTCAAGGGTTTGCTATATATAATTTACCATTATTAGAAACATAAAAAAAGATGAGAAAAAATGAAAAAGTCTCGAAAAATATTGGTTGTTTTGATTGTTTTTGAAGTTATTTTACTCTTTGTTCCTCTAGTGATTGATGTGCTTTCATTTAAAAACGGTCCACTTTCTCAACATTTTAATCCTAATTATGCGACAGAGGCGGAAATTCAGAATTGGTATGTGGATCATTATGGTACTCATGACTGGATTGCCGAAGCAGCCTTAGACGCGATCATGGCTGATTCTACTGCTAGATTGAAGTGGATAGGGGAAAATGAAAATTATTTTTGGACTGCTAAAAGAAAAGTGATTTTCTTGATTGGAACTGAGGCTCCTGATTCAACTGATGGTTCGAATCCAAAGAAAGTAACCAAACTATCCCTAAATGGTATACATTGTACGGGAAGAGAACTACACCCAAACGTAGCTTTTTATGAAGATGAAGGAGAAAACCGAATGAGAATTAAGAGTTTTCCTACATTTTTTTCACAAGTAATGTCTTTGGAAAACAAGGCTAGGAAGTATCTAAGAGAGGGAAAATGTGATGCCGCTGCTTTCTATATGGGGGCAATCCTTCACATGGTGGCTGATATGGCTTGTTGGCCCCATGTATTAAGGCAAGGAGATTGGATTCATGATTGGATAAATCCATTTTATACATATACTAACTATACGGTAGGTCCTCTTGGTGATATTTCCGACACTTTTGAAAGGGCAGTTCATGAAGTTACCAATGATAAACAAGACAGAGAAAAGGTATTCAATTACCCTCAGAATTTCCCCATAATGTCTGTCAAATCAGTCACGGCGTTGAAATTAGTGAGTTTTGATACTCGTTGGGATTTTGGTATTTCTGAGGTAGATTATTATAAGAAACCATTACCTTTCTATATAATGCCTAGTGCAGGGAGCGCAGATGTTTTATATGATTATTATACTGATTATTCTACCTATGAACAAGCAAGAGTTTCCTCATGGGAGTGGGATTTTAAAGATAGAGTACAAGAGAATCTTGATATGGCAGTAAAGTACAGTGCTTACGTTCTCAATGATATCGCTGATGATTGGGCAAAGGGAGATAACCCCAAATTTTGTGATGAGTGTGGGGGACGGGAAAAAGACCAACGTCCTGAAATAAAGAGGTTTAGGCAAATGGGTACGATGTTATCAATTTTGATGTTAATAGGAATAGCTTTAGGTTTTTCTGGACCGTTACTAAATGTGCTTGCTCAAGCTGTTGCAGCAGCTTAATGATATGCAAAGATTTTTATCTAATTAATCAGAATTTAAAATAAATGTGCTATTATGATATATTTTAACTTAAAAGAAGGAGGACCAGAAAAACTGTATGCTTCCTCTGATAATGAGGGAAAAGGAACTCAAGATGATCCTGTTTATTATTAAAAGATATGGGTGAGAAGTAAATGATAAAAGAGTACTACAATTTAAAAGAAGGTGGACCTGAAAAATTGTACCCCTTCTCAAGTAATAAAGGAAAGGGAACCCAGAATGACCCCCTCATTATCGGGCCAACCGATTCACTCCCTCAAGACCTGCAGATTAATAATTCTTCATACCATCTACAGTTTAAAGGTTGCAGTTTTAGCTTTCTTATCATGAAAAGATGTCAGAATATAAGCTTTATAAATTGCACTATTGACAGGCTGCGACTCGAGAAATGTTCCCAATTTACAATAAAGGAAGGTAGATTTTCTACTGTCTTGTTTATTCGTAATTGTTCACGAAACCAAATTGAAAATTGCTCTATTAAGAGACTGGATATAGTTAATAGCTATGAGAACCTAATAAAGGATAGCATCATTGACGAAACTATCAACACTGCAAGCTCTGGTAATATTTTTCAAAGTCTTCAGATTCCTGAAGAGCAAGTGAAATATTTACTAACTAATAAGTTTACGACGAGAATTATTGCCATGTTGACTCCTTTAATTGTAATAACAATGCTTGCTGGAGCTAGGCGTATATGGAATATTAACACTACGGCGTTTTTTCTATTGATTTCTGCAGTGGGGCTAATTTTATTTGTGAATGCTGGGTTTAGCCTTTCGATGTATCGGAAAATGAAAAAACATGGTCCAAATAAGATGCTGAATTAATTAATACAGAGTAGATATGCGATAATTATAAGTGAAGGCAATTCATTAATTCTTAAGACCCAAAAGATTTAAATTTGTGATGATCCTTATTATGAGTATGAATCATGTTATATTCCAGGGCAAAAAATACGAAGTAACCACCCATTACCAAAATTATGGACTTGAGAGGGAAGCATTACGGTCACTACGTTTGAGTCGTAAGGGAATTAGAAGTATTGATGAAATTGAAGGGCTTTTGGAACTTACTGATTTAGGATTTCTAGATTTACGCGAGAATATGATTTCCGACCTTAAAGGTCTTGAGACTCTTAAAAATCTAAAAGTTTTGTTTTTAGGGGACCACGTCTCAGAAATAAGGTGTTTGGAAAATCTCTCAAAATTGACTCACCTGACATTAGGAAATAAGATCTCTAAAATTGAGGGATTAGATGCATTAGTAAATTTGACTCATTTGAGGTTAATTGGGAATATATCACAAATTGAGGGTTTGGAAAATCTAAAGAATCTAACAAGTTTAGATCTGAGTCATAATCAGATAACGAAAATATATGGACTTGAGAGCCTCTCGAATTTAGGGCGCCTAAACTTGGGTGGAAATAAGATATCTGTTATAGAAGGTCTTAATTTGCTAAAAAAAGTATTTAATCTTAATCTTTCCGGGAATAAAATCTCTAAAATTAAAGGATTAACTTCATTAAAAAATTTAAGTCGATTAGATCTCAGCTTTAATCTGATTGAAAAAATAGAAGAATTAGAGGACTTTACGAAACTTTGGTCACTGCATCTCTGTGGGAACAGAATAACCAAAATCGAAGGCGTTGAGACCTTAACTGGGCTTCAGGAAATCGATCTTTCTCACAACCAGATTTCAGACCTTGAGGGAATCGAACCTCTCTATGGATGCACCGTCTTTCTTTTTAACAACCCTCTTACCAAAGCGCAACTTCGCTTAATAAAGGATAAAGTTGACTTAACAGGCCCACATTTTAAGTCTGAATATTCTGAATACCTAGATGACGGCGACGACAATGATCTTATTACTTAGGTGATCTAACCATGAACCAATTCATCTTGAAATTTAAGAATTTGAGAACCTCTCGGAAAATCAGTACCTGTCTTCTCCTTACAGCCCTAGTTCTTGGACAGACTGTTTCGATTCTTTGTGCTATTGGGATTGTAGGTTTTTCAAGGATACTATCTAGTATCAGTATACCCTCAGGTTATATCTACGTAGATCTCGATATCTATACTCCTAGTGCTATGACAGTCGAGATCCCTTATGTTATTCGCAATCCCAGTATATATGAAATCACCCAATTAAGCATCGATTTGGAATTACGGATAAATTATATAAACGAATCAAATCATGCAAATCTTACCTCCCTCGTCTTCCAAAAATCTGTGACAGGGCTAAAGTGCAAAGCATTTAAAAACTTGGATGAAAAAATTGAGGGTAAATTCACCGATTTCTTAATAGCACCCCTCGCTATTTTTCATGAAAATGTCGATATAACCGAAAATGTCTATTATTTCCTTGATTTCTCCTTTCATGGTCGATATTTTCTCGGATTAATCAAGTTCAGCTTCAGTGAGTTTAATATCAATATATTTGACCTTTGAGGTGTCTCTTATTCCAACCATACGCGTAAATCTTTCACGGACTTTCATAATACAAATCACCAGCACGGTCTTAATGTTTATTTTTACAGTTATTCTCCCTGTTATCAGCTATGTTCGATTTGACGTATCTGTTGATAATCTTCCATCCTCCCTTAGTTTGAGGTTTAAAGTTGTCCTGATTTCTATGATTGGTATTGGAATCTTGATGACGTGTTCGCGATTTTTTGTGTTTCGATACCCCAAGTATTCTGCAGGGCGTGGTATACTTAATTTACTGAGTTCTGTGCTGTTACTCGTATATTTTGGGATCACTGCACAACTCGGAAAAATTAATGTGGTATTGGAGTCAGCAAGTTTCTCCCTTGATCTTACCGGGGTCTTCTATGTTCTAATTGGTGCATGGTCACTGTTCATTGCCAAAAATTTGTATGATTTCTACGATTTCCGGAAAAACGAACGATATTATACGGAAAATGAAAAAATTGCTACCCGAACCAAAAATCCCTAGTTTAGGGGCTAAATAGGTTTTTAGTCATTTTTCTGATAAAAGTATAAAGCCCAAAAATCACCTAAATTGTGAAAACTAACAAATCATTCTTCCTGTTTTTGGTCCTTATTTATAATTTTATATTGTGGACCATTATCATTTTCAATTTCAAATGAGTTTTGATTTATTTGATGTTCTGGAACGATCGGGCCATAACTGTTTCCACCATAGCCCCAAATGCCAAGTTTTACTCTAAATTTCCTTTTTCTCCCCCAACGAGAGACTGAGGAAAATTCTAAATCCACATCTTGAATAGCATACAAAAGAATTATAGCTTTGTACCACATAATGAGCAATAACGATGGTGCTTTTCTCTCTCTTTACCGCAATTCCAGCACACATCTAAATCTAATATTTCTTGGATTTTGGCAATATCTTTGGTTGTGACCGCAAGCCCTTGGTAGATAGTTATTTTCGAGCGAGAGTTTCTCTTACCCTGAGAAAAGTTAATAATCGCATCTGCTCTCATGCCTTTCGCTTGTCTAATCAACTCTCGAGTAGCTACATCCTCTTTTGACCCAAGAGAACGCTCCTTGATTTTTGTTGAAACCTCTCCTATTTCTTTTAGAATGACTTTTGTGGGGATAAAATCCGATTTTTCAACAATCAAATTTCTATATAGTCCTTTATTAACTCTATTAAGCTTATTTTTTTTAAAAATTTTTTTTACACCTGTAAGGTAATTTTTGAGTTGTTTAGGTATTATTCTTTTAGAAGTTCTTTGGGATTTATTACCCTTTTAAATATTCAGATGGGGTATTCATCCACCATTTTATCTCCTCCCCTTCCCGTGTCCTTTACCATTACATACAGAACAAGTACAATCAATACACAACGATCAAACTGATTTTGCAATCTTTTTTTCGACTTTCTATATAAAAATACTTAAGGTAATTCTAATAATATGAATATAATGAGTGTGAAGAGAATTCCATTATCGAGTCCAGATATAAAAGGCGTAATTGTCGCGTCAATGGATGGCCAACACCTGGCATCGGCGCTCCCGCCTGGAATGGATGAAGGATTAGCAGCATCCACAACTGTGGAACTTTACTTATCTGCTGAAAGAAACCTTACTATGGGGGATATGGGAGAGGTCTTATTAAAAGGGCGTGATGGATACATGTTATCATTAAAGGCGGGTTCCGATGCTGTTTTAACCGCATACTTAGATATTAATTCACGTTTGGGTTTGGTAATGCTAGATTTGAAAAGGGCTGCAACGGAAATTGCAAAGTTTTTAATTTTGCAAAAACCTTTCAAGATTTTGTTATTAGGTAAGGATATTGATGACTCTGATTATGAATTACCTTATCCATCTGTCTTCAAACCTCCTTCCCCTCCCGGAGATTTGGGACGCTCAGGTCAAGCGCAGCTGAAGCGACATACACATAAAGAAGATCTGGGGGATAAACCATACTGTAAGAATTGTGGAAGTATTATATCAGAAGGGCAATCCATTTGCCATGTATGTAAAAAAAAGGTAATATAGTGGTAACCCTTGTTTCGGACTAATTTTCCTTTTTTTGGTCCTTATTTATAATTTTGTATGGTGGACCATTATCATTTTCAATTTCAAATAAGTTATGATTTATTTGATGTTCTGGAAATTTTAAATCCACATCTAAGAGAGGAGAATTGAGCCCCAAGTATTCCTACATATATATATTTTATGCCAGCCAATAGAATATAATTCTTTTTTGAATTTTTAAGTGATAAATGAGGTTAGTGAATTACCAAGAAGTTATTCAGAAAATATCATAAAAGCATAATAAAAGGAAAAATATTAACCCCATAGTTCCAAAAATAATCCAAAATATTGCCGTTTTTTTTAGGTTCTCTCGTATTCTCTGATTTTTCTCTCTTTCTTTTAATCGTAGCTCGATACTTTTAATCTTTGCTATTTCTTTCCTTCGTCGCTCGATTTGTTCGTCTGTAATCTTGTAGTCTGCTTTAAACTTTTCTATTTTTTTCTTAGCGAGAAGCGCCTCCCTTTTTAGGATGTAATCAATTACCCATTGTTTTTCCGAATATGTAATCCTAGGCTTTAAATATCTATCCATATCTTTTATCGATTGTCTCGCACACTCTAAGAAACTGCGATTGATATTTTGTGTCTTGTTGGGTCGTACGTAGGTTTCAAAAATTAGAGGATTTCGACTGTGGAGTTCATGGTCCGGATCATACCATAGTTTTTCATCCTTTAATACCTGTTTGAAATCCTCCTCTCCAATTACATCATATAGATCTTGCTTATGTAACATTATCACCAAAGGTATTTCTCTTATTAATCTTTCTTGTGCCATCTCCTTTAATACCCTTAAGGATTCTATATTATCTTCAAAACAAGATACTCGGGAATCCACGACAAAGATTACACCATCAGTGCCATCAAAAATTTTCTTTCTTAAAGGAGAAAATCTTCTTTGACCAGAAACGCTATACACATGAAAAAATGCATTGCCAATCCTTAAGACTAGTCTGGTATCAAACCAGACAGAGCCCCTGAAAAATCCATCGTGGGGGCGTTGATCCAAGTTCCTAGAGGGATACAATACTCCTTCCGACGGAGGATAAGCATCCTTTTTTCTTAATCCCTCATATATGCGAATAAGTGTCTTTATAATCGTACTTTTTCCAGATTCCGCAATTCCAACATAGAGAATTTTAATATGTACTTTATGATCTGCTGTATACCGAACCATAGAAAAATCTACTCTCTATAATTAATAATGATGAAAAGGCATCATAATATAATTCTATTCGAAATTTTTAAGTTTTTGTCAAAAACCTTAATCCCAGAATGAACTTCTAGCAGGAAAATTTTATTTTTTATTTTTTTTTTTTGTAATCAATACACAACGAACAAACCATGAATAGAAGCCTTCTTATCGCAATCCCCCACTTTTCATAAAAAAGTATACACACTTTTTTGCGAAACATTTATATATGATGTGTACCAACTTATGATCAGTACACAACAAAAAAACAAAAAAAAGTGAAAAAAAAAAATGAAATCAAAAAAATTGGATGGAAGGGAACTAATAATCATCAAAAATATGTATTTCGCACAAAAATTTTAAATTTTTATTTTTTTTAAATTTTTATCACGATAACAAAATTATATACACAACTTATAATAAATTACACAAAAAAAATCAAAAAAAAAAACCAAAAAACGAGGTTTAAAAAAATGAGAAGAATGAAAAGCAAAAAGTTGGATAAACTTGAATTGTTAATAATCAAGAATTTCGATTATATCCAGAAATATTAGGATATACATTTTTTTTTAT
>JAEOTL010000188.1 GCA_016839845.1 Promethearchaeota archaeon | reverse complement strand
ATTGCCTTTTTATGCTACGCTTCTTACACTGATTTAAAAACCAGGAAGGTTAAAAATCAGGTCTGGATGGTAATGGGATTCACAGGTGGAATTTTTCTTTTACTCCAGCTATTTCTTGAAAAGAGAAACTGGGAATATTTCTTGATATTCGTACCTGTGGGTATCCTATATGCTTCCATGTTCATTGATTATAAACCACTTTATAATAAAGAAAATAAATCGCTTAACTTCAAGCTATTAGGCCTTTTCATCACGGGAATATTGATATTAATCTATCAGTTATATAAATTGGCAGGAGATACCTATTTTTATCAATTGCTGACAATACCGATATTGATTGTGTTTTTCTTTATACTCTTCCAATTAGGGATTTTACATGGAGGAGCCGATACAAAGGCTTTGATGACAATTGCAATTTTCGTTCCATTCTATCCTGATTTCTTTAGTTTCCCTCTCCTTCAGTTTTCCCCGGAAAGGGTGGCCTCTGCAATGGAGCTTTTCTTTCCATTCGCCATCTTGGTTTTGATGAATTCAGTTCTATTCGTGGTATGGGTATTTTTAGGATTGCTTGTATACAACTCCACAAAAGGGGATTTTGGAATTCCAGAGATGTTTCTTGGCTACAAGATGGATATCAACGAGGTAGAAAAGAAGTTCGTTTGGCCCATGGAAAGGATTGTGGATGGGGAAAGGGTAATGATTCTCTTCCCCAGGAAAAACGACGATGAAGGCCTCAATAAGCTCAAAGAGCTCGGTTTAAAAAGGATATGGGTCACGCCAAAGATTCCCTTTATTGTATTTTTAACGGCCGGGTTCGTAATTTCTGCATTTATCGGAAACCTCTTCGCTGCCCTTTTCGGGTTGCTTGGTTGAGGATTATGATAAAGAAAAATAACAAGGGGAAAAAGATTAATAAACATAATCTCGATAGGACACCCGAGTCCGATGAGCGAAGAAGAAGGTAACATTAGTTACTCGATTGTCATTCCGGTGTTCAATGAAGAACCCAATATCGTGCCTTTATACAGGGAATTGAAGCCTGTTATGGAGAAAATGGGAAAGAAATACGAGATTTTGTTCATTGATGACGGTAGCAGGGATCGTACGTATTCTGCAATAAAATACCTCCACAATAAGGACAAAAACGTCAAAGCAATAAGACTTAGGAAGAATTTCGGGCAGACTGCTGCTATTTCCGCGGGTTTTGATCACGCAAAGGGGAAGGTAATAATCACCATGGATGGAGATTTGCAGAATCACCCGAGAGATATACCAAGATTAATTGCCAAAATAGACCAAGGATTCGATGTGGTCAGCGGATGGAGATATAACAGAAAGGATCCGGGACTCAGCAAGAAGGTCCCTTCGAAGATATCTAATAGGCTGGCAAGAAAACTAACAAAACTTAAGTTGCATGACTTCGGATGCACGCTTAAAGCATATCGAAAGGAATCTGTGGCGGATATCGAGCTTTTCGGTGAAATGCACAGATATATCCCTGCATTGATTTCATGGCAGGGCTATTCAGTCTCCGAGGTAAAGGTTAATCATCGCCCCCGAAAGAGTGGTAAGACGAAGTATGGAAGGAGCAGGTTGATGAGGGGTTTTCTCGATTTGATAAATATCAGGTTCTGGTCTAAATATTCAACAAGGCCCCTGCACTTTTTTGGATGGTTAGGAGCGGTTTCGTTTCTTTTAGGCTTCATAATCGGCACTTATAAGCTAATATTACGACTGTTCTATGGAGTATATCTTGAAGCCGGACCACTGCTGATATTCGCAGTTATGCTAATCATTCTTGGCGTCCAATTCATCATGTTTGGCTTCTTGGGTGAGATAATGATCAGGACATATTACCAAGGTAAAGTAAAGATATATAAAATCAAGGAAGTTTTAGAGGAGTAATATGAGGATCCTGATGCTGAATTATGAGTTTCCACCTCTAGGAGGGGGAGCAGCCAATGCCAATTATTACTTGTTGAAAGAGTTCTCAAAGATTGAGAATTTGTATATCGATCTTGTGACCTCGTCTCCAGATACTATAAAACAAGAACAATTCTCTGACAATATTCAGATCTATAAACTTAGGGTAGATAAAAGTGAAGTTCACCATTGGACAATTTTTGAAATCTTACTGTATTCAAAAAAAGCCTATCAAAAAGCCAAAATACTGAAGAGAATGGAGAAATACGATTTAATACATGCTTGGTTCGGAATTCCTTGTGGATACATAGCCAAAAAGCTTGATTTACCTTATATCGTCTCATTAAGAGGGAGTGATGTACCAGGTTTTAATGTAAGATTTTCACCTGAATATATCTTCCTTACACCCATTATTAAAAGCGTATGGGCAAATGCGGAAAAAGTAATCGCAAATTCCGAAGGCTTAAAGAATCTAGCTCTCAGAACATTAGATAGCCCAATAGAAGTTATTTACAATGGGGTTAATACGAAAGAATTCACCCCAAAATACGATAAAATTGAGACATTAAAAGCTCTTTGTGTTTCTAGACTGATTAAAAGAAAAGGGATTGAGTACCTTATTGAGGCTATTGAGCATTTGAATGTAGAACTAACCATTGTCGGCAGGGGAATCCAAGAATATAAACTAAAACAACTTTGTAAGAAGTTTAGTGTAGAGGAGAAGGTAAACTTTGCTTTATACGTACCACATGAAGAAATAAAAAATTATTATAAGGAGGCGGATATTTTCATATTACCCTCTCTAAATGAAGGTATGAGTAATACTATGCTTGAAGCTATGGCTTCAGGATTGCCTATTATCACAACCGATACAGGAGGAATAAAAGAATTGATGAATTCTAATGGTTTTGTTATTCCAATAAAAAATTCTGAGGCGATAACCCGATCATTAGATCAATACATTAAAAATCCGAAGTTGATTAAGAAGCATGGATTAAAATCCAGACAAATTGCAGAAAGAATGAACTGGGAAAATATTGCAAAGGAATATTATAGACTATATGAGGAGATATTTCGACATGGAAGTGAATAATAGAATATTATCACTCTTTTGGAATTCCTTTGATTTTCCAATTAGGTTTATGTTCAGTAGAATTGATGTTATCAATAAATTGTTGTTTTGGAAATTATATTCAAGTGATTTCAAATCTTTGGATAGGGCTTTTAATAAGATTTTTTTTATACTTCAGAAAAATGGGATATCCATAAAGGATAAAATTATTTTAGAATTGGGCCCTGGAAATTCTTTTATAATTGCATACAATTTCTTAATGCATGGTGCCAAAAAAGTCATTCTTGTAGATAAGTTTCCAAGGATTTTTAATACAAAAAAACAGAAAGAATACTTTTATAAAGAACTGGAATTTATCAAAACAAAATATAATTCAGATCTTTTTTTTATAAAAGGCGATTCATTAAAATCCGAATATTTAGAATATGTGCCGAAAACATTAAAAGAAGCAGATTTTAAAAATATAGATTTCATCTATTCCAACAGTGTATTAGAACATATAAAAAATGTTGAGAATGATATAGTATTTATGTCAGAAATATTAAATAAGGAAGGTTATATGTATCATAATATTGATTTAAGAGATCATTACAATTTTAACAATCCCTTCTTATTTTACAAATATGAAAACTCGATATGGAATAAATACCTTAGCAAAGAGGGTGTTTCTTATACAAATAGGCTACGGTATGATGATTTTATGCATATTTTCAAAAAATATAAATTTGAAACAATTGATTTAATAATGGAAAAACAAGAAGTAAATCAGATTAAAATCAGCTCAAATTTTGCTGGAAAAAATAAGGAAGTTTTGGGAATTACCAGATTTAGTACATTATTAAAGAAGAAAAACTAAGGGAAAGAGAATTGCCAAAAAAATATTAAATACTTTGAGGAGATATTGATCGATGTGTGGCATAGTTGGATTTAATTGGACAGATGAGAAATTAATAAAAGTGATGTCTACCATCCTTAAGCACAGAGGCCCAGATCAATATGGTTACTATATTGATGACAAAGTTTCCTTAGGTCATAGAAGGTTGAGTATCATCGATCTTTCAGAGAAAGGAAAAGAGCCGATGGAATATGAAGATAATGTCCTAATTTACAATGGTGAAGTATATAATTTTAAAGATATAAGAAAACAATTAGAAAAAATAGGACATAAGTTTAGTTCAAACACAGATGCCGAGGTAGTCCTACATTCATATTGTGAATGGGGTAGTGGTTGTTTAGAGAGGTTCAATGGAATGTTCGCTTTCTGTATATACAATAGGAAGAAAAATGAGATCTTTTTAGCAAGGGATAGATTAGGAATAAAACCTTTGTATTATTATATAAAAGATAGAAGATTTATATTTTCTTCTGAGATCAA
The DNA here is from genome assembly GCA_016839845.1 of Promethearchaeota archaeon. Next base: position 15,130 of record JAEOTL010000188.1, on the reverse strand, counting down.
ATCAATGACCAATATCATCGATAAATCTATTAATTACAACGCATTAAATCTTTATTTTACCTTTAGATTTGTTCCGAATAACGAAACCTTATTTAAACATGTATTTAGGTTGATGCCTGGGCATTATCTACAACTCAAAGATTACAAGATCAAAATAAAAAAATATTGGGATGTCAGATTTCCCAATAACAATCGTTCGGTAGCCTATAACGCTAATAGCGTTTTAAAATTGCTAGAAAAGTCAATAAAATCGAGATTGATTAGTGATGTTCCTTTGGGTGCTTATTTGTCTGGAGGATTGGATTCCAGTGCCATTGTAGCTCTAATGAGTAAAACTTCTGAAGAACCTGTAAATACATTTACCGTATGCTTTGGTGAAAGTGCACTATCAGAGGCAAAATATGCCAAGATTATTGCTGATAAATTCAATACCATACATCATGAAATCAACGTCAATGTAGATGCTGTGAAAGTTCTTCCTCATGTTGTAAGGCATCTTGATGAACCAATCGGAGACGCTTCTACAATTCCCACATATCTAATGGCAAAAGAAACGAAAAAATATGTGACAGTAGTATTGAGTGGTGAAGGCTCAGATGAGTTGTTTGCAGGCTACGATAAATACAAGCCCTTGTATTATTCACGGTTCCTCCCACCTATCCCGGGTCTATTTGATAATGGTATGTTCGGTAGGGTAAATAAATTATTTGATAGAGACCAAGCAAGAAAGTATCTAAACTTCGTCACAGTACTCAACGATAAAGATAAAGACGAATTATTCAATTATAGTTACGATGATTACTTTAAATTATCCGATTATTTTAACACAGGCAATGAATTAAATAACCTCTTAAACCTTGATATTAAAACATGGCTGCCTAATGACCTATTTATAAAGAATGATAAGATGACGATGGCTCATTCCATAGAGACAAGGATACCATTTATGGACCACAAGCTTGTGGAATTCTGTCTTTCTATTCCCCCACAACAGAAAATTAAATCTTTCGGGGATAAATATGTATATAGACAGGCGGTTAAGAATCTGTTACCGAAAGAAATATATCGACGGAAGAAGCAGGGCTTTACAATTCCACTTAGAGAGTGGTTGGAAAGTGGTTTGAAAAATTACGCTTATGATTTGTTGGGAGATGTTGAAATTAAATTCCTGGATAAAAATTATATTGAAGACATATTCTCGAAAGCAGACAAGAACGTGTTCCAGCATAGAAAGTTCTGGACGATGTTATTCTTTCTAGAATGGTGGAAACAGAACTTCGAATGAGGAAAATAACTTTAAATTTGAAAAAATTGTATAAAATAAGTAATATTTTTACTTAAACAACAATCAGCTCAGGGTCTGAGATATCTTAAGAAGTTTAGATATCTGATATTAAGGGAGTTGCGAAATCCAATATACAGCCATTTATATCTTTTTCGTTTGATAAAGTTCCACACAGATTTATACCAATATTTTTTATATATTCTATTTAAATAACTACTATCAATATCCGATACATTAATTGAGGCAGTTTCTAAACTTGAAAATTTACCCCATTCTTCTAATGATTGGGGGATTCTGACTAAATTTTCTTTTATGATTTTATTATAAAATAATGACCCCGGATAAGGTGTATAAATGCAGCAAGTGAACCTTGTTGGATTTATTTCATCCACTAATTTTAAAGTCATTTGCATTTCTTCCTTTCTTTCTCCTGGTAGACCTATCATAAAAGATGCAGTGGTGTCGATTTTGTTCTCGTTGAGTAAGTTAAAAGCATATTTGATTTGAGGGACGGTAATGTCTTTTTGCATCTTTTTTAACATTGATGGAGAACCAGATTCAATACCGATGAACAGGTACGGATCGCTGAATCTTTTAATTTTATCAATAAATTCATTGTTTATGTTATTCACTCTTGTTTCTATAAACATCGGATAATCCTTAGATAGACTGTCTAATATGGCAAAAAAGCGTTTCTTATTTGCAGTAAGATTGTCGTCATAGAATTTTAAACGATTTATGGGGTGGATGCTTTCAAGGTATTCTATTTCTCTTATAACCATCTCCGGACTCCTACCTCTCCATTTTCTTTCATGATATTTTTGATTATAACAGAAAGCACAGCGATATGGACAGCCTCTTGATGTCACCAAGGGAGTTTCATATTTTAAGTATTTTTTTGCATTAATAAGATGCCATGCTGGAATGGGTAAATCATCAAGATTCTCAATAAAAGGTCTTTTTTCGGTTAGAATTATTCTGCCATTTTTCTTAAAACCTACCCCTTTGACATTTTTTAATGGATTTCCTTTCTTTAAAGAGGTTAACAATTCTAAGAATGTATGCTCCCCTTCTCCCCTAACAACAATGTCAATATATTTATTTTCCAAAGTCTGTTTTGGGAGTAATGAGGGATGAATCCCCCCCCAGACGGTTTTAATATTATTTCCAAATAAGTTTTTAGCTTTCTTAGTCATCGTTAATCCATCCAGTATCATTGGACCTGTAATGGAAGATACACCAAGAACATCTGGAGAAAATTTTTTCATTTTCTCAAAGGTGTCTGTTTCAACATTTCTATCCAAAATCATAACCTCAAATCCCTCCTTTTCTATTGGAGGGGCTATATAAAGAAGACCAAAGGGTGGAGCGGGCAAGCCTCTGTTTGTGGATGAAATCGGTTGTACCAATAAAACTTTCATAAGTACACATCCTCTTCTATCTCATCATTATTTATCAGATTCCCGCTCATTAACCTTTTTTTGCATAATGATTTTTTAGATTATCCTTAATGAGCACGTCCAAATGAATTCCTAATGACATGATGACAAATGACACATGGTATTTGTCATGTGCCTTAATACGCTCTATATACTATTCCCTTGTATAAATCTTTCAGGGCTTTAATATTTTGGGGGATTCTTATACTGTAGATAGGTTATTTATTCAATCATCTTTCTAATATAGGTAAACGAAACTTTTTTCTTTTTAGAACACCATCCCCTAATAATTCTATCCGCTCTATTATGGGATGGTAGAATAAAACCATATGAATAGACATATCCTATATCTATAACAAAACTGGTGTAATCGTAACCATTTCAGACATTTAAAAATATTATTGAACATTCAATATAGCTGCTTTATAGCTGCTTATTAGAAATAAGGTATATATAAGTTAAATTGAGAAAATTATCAGAAGAGGAAATCATGGAAGTAACGTATGATGAGAATTTCTACGATCTAGCCTGGAAAGAAAAATGGCAAGATATGAAAAGATACGGCCCCTCCTCAAGACACACACGCCGTTTAATTTTAAAAATTTTAAGGATGTTTGAGTTTAAATCAGTAATAGATATCGGCTGTGGGGATGGATCTCTATTAAGAGAATTAAATCTTACCGAAAAGGGTTATAAAATATTTGGACTTGATATTTCCCCCAAGGCAATAGAAATTGTAAAATCGAGAATAGATGGTGAATTCTTTGTTATTAATATAGAAAAGCAAACATTGGACGGTATGAATTTTGATTTAGCTATTTGCTCAGAAGTCCTAGAGCACATAAAAGATGATGTTTCAGCACTTGAGAACCTCCAGAAGATTTGTGAAAATCTACTACTTACAGTTCCTAGTGGTAAATTTGACCAAGGGGATACCCAAATGGGACATTATAGGCGATATTCAAAGAATGAGCTGTTTCAAAAACTTGAAATAGCTGGTTTTGAGGTTATCAGTGTCTGGGAATGGGGATTCCCATTTTACTCACCAATCTATAGAAAATTAATCAGCCGGACTTCTGAAAAATCAAGAACTGGAAAATATGGAATTGGAAGAAAATTTATTTCTACTGTCCTTTATTATTTATTTTTTCTGAATGTGATAAATAAAGGTGATAGACTCATTGTTGTTGCAAAAAATAGTAGGGAAAACTCTCCTTAAGTTAATAATTACAAGATTCTTAGGGATTAAAGGGATTAGAATATCGAGCAATTCCAATCCTTTAGACGTGCACTCAACATATGACTAATGCGCTATTGTTCCTTATTTTTAAGTCTGCCTCTTAGACCTAATTTTAGGGAACCAAATAGACCTAATATAATTACATAAATTACGGTAATAATATGGATACCAAAACTAACAACAATCGCTATAGCTTCAGCGACTCCAAATGCCACCAAAAAGATTGTTAAAGTAACTTCTGTAGTTCCAAATCCTCCCACAGTGTAGAATGGTAATAATGGTAATAAAGCTAAAATAGAAACTATTATAATAATTTCAAATAACTCTAATTCTATTCGGAAAGCTTGTGTGTATGCAAATAAAAGTAAGAAAGATGATAACCATATACATGTGGAGAGGAAAATCGTCTTTATGATAATTTTACGCGATCTAATAATTTTAAAACTCATTATTGTGTTTTCAATTATTTTTAAAATCCGATTGGTGGTTCTAAACCGATTAATTTTCAATTTTATAGCCAATTTATTAATTGCAATCTTAAAAGAGTCACCAAAATAAAGGAGTCCACTTAGCAAAACAATCAATGCAATTAAACAAATCGCAATAATCCAAAATACAGCCGTAATTATCTCTGGAAGATTTCTTAAAAAAAGCACAGCGGTAAGAAAGAAACAAGCAATAATAATAAAATCGAACATTCGGGCGATAACCAAGGTTGCTATTCGTTCTTCAAGAGGAGTATTATACTTCTTAAGGAGATATATATAAGACAACTCTCCAGTTCGAGCAGGTAAAATCATGTTAATCATATTATGTAGGCATACGATAATATAAAAGTCTTTTAAGCCAACTTTTTTACCCAACAAATAATAAAATCTTATCGATCGAAAGATGTAAGTAAAAATATATATGATAAATCCTAGGATTATATAAAGGGGTTTAACCTCCGAAAATACAGTTCTAACATCGTCTATCGTGATCCTTGTTAGTAAAAACCACACTAGAAATATACTAATTATGGCTATAATAGATATTTTAACTATATTTTTCCATTTTGGGGATGTCTCGACCTTACTTTCTTGTGACATTGCCATTCGCTCTTCTTTTGGATGAGTATTTTGCTATTTATAACCTTCTAGGAGTTGCTCAATTGGGGATAATCAATAAGATATATTCAAGAATCACAGAATCCTCAGAAATAATTATACCCCAAAACTATTATTCCTGTAAAAAAGGTTTCATTGTTGTTTCTCCCTGGGGAATAAAATGTCTAAGGAAAGGAACATATTCCAGACTGTTTTTCATAGTATCAGAACCCTCGCACGAAAGATTTCTATGTATCCTTTGGATAGAAAAAAGCGATGTATTAGCCTTCTTCTTTTAACCTTCATCATAATTGGATTTATTTTAAGAATATACGATTTGACATCAAGGCCCTTTCTTGCTGATGAAGGGATATCTACAATGGCAGCCATCGATATTTCAAAAACTGGTTATCCTCCCATAGTGCCGGGGGGTGGTACTTATTGGAGGTCAGTATTCCATACCTCGTCAATGGCAGGATTCTTCCTATTGTTTGAAATAAGTGTTTTTTTTGCTAGGCTCCCCAGTGTCATATTTGGTACCCTGACAATTTTATTGATATATTTTTTCGGAAAGGAGTTAAAGAATTGGAAAGTTGGCCTTATTTCGGCATTTTTGTTATCAATCAATTACCTTGCCATTGATCTAAGCAGAGAAGCAAGAATGTATGCTACATTCCAATTCTTTTACCTTCTCTCATTATTCCTTTTCTATAAGGGTTTCGAGAGCAAGAAGGGAAATACATACAAACTAATAAAAGATCGAATAATTCTTGAGAGTATTAGTTTCGTATATGTCATTTTATCAGTGGTTACATTCATAATTTCCATATTGTGTCATCAGTTAACCGTTGTAATCATTCCTGGTATCATAGGTTATGGCTTAGTATTAGGTTATATAAATTGGAAGAAGACAGAAAGTTCTAAAAGATATTTAGATAAGTATCTTTTCTTGGCGCTCTTAATAATTCTTTTATCAATAGTGTCTTTTCTCATTGTGATTTCATCTTCTTTTCGATATGAAATCACTTCATTACTTCCTTATATTAATTTTAATTTGAGAGGATTCTTATCCAGTAATCGTTATTACGGACTTTACATTCTGGAACATTTTCCATTGGAGTTTAGTTTTGCAGCAATGGGGTTCGCAATTCTCATTGTGAAAAGAGAGAAGTATGGGGCTTTTTTAATGACATCACTTATAATCCCATTGCTTCTTCAATTGTTTTTTTTCAATTTTTTATATATTGGAGCCAAATACATATTTCATTTAATTCCATTGTTTCTGATTCTCTCAGCTTATGGAATTCACGAGATAGCAGTTTACCTGAATGTAGATGATATCTTAAAAGACAAGAAAAATATCAATCCAAGATTTTTCGTTATCATGTTATCTCTTTTCCTTATCTTTGCCGGATTCTCCTATGCATTACTGGCCACTCAAAGGGGTAAGATTGCATCACCCTATTGGAGGGAGGCCTGTGAATATGTGTTGTTCAACTCGCAAAATGACACTTCATTGATTGCTTCTGTGGGCATTATACCGTATTTTTTCTTGGAGTCCGATGAATACGGGCTTAGATCGGATTATCCCGAATATGCCCATAAGAATATTACAATCTTTGACAGACCCTATCTTCATACCCGTGAAGATCTTATGAACATGACAAGAACATACGATAACGGCTGGGTTTTAGTTGATATGGACCGATGGAACTGGGAAGCAGTGATCACAGAAGATGCAAAGGCCTATCTTCAGGAGAATATGACTTATCATCCTTACAAATATCATATGCATCTGTTTATTTACTCATGGGATAACGAATAATTCTCGGGTTCCAGATAAATCTTCTACCATAATTACCTATGAAGTTATAAATATGGGAAGAATTATGGGGGATTAGATACAGATGAACATCCTATTTCTTGCATTGGACGTGAACATTAAAAACAAAACTGGAGACGCCGTGCATGTTCGGGAAGAGGTATCCTCATTGGCGAAAATAGGGAATGATGTGACACTGGTTGCACCTCATACGGAAGATGGTTCCGTGGAGCTGAAAGACCTTTTAAACCAAAACAATGTTCACCTGTATTTCAATAAGCCAGGCCGCAGTTTTCGGAATTTATCAACGTTGTTATTTGTTAGAAAGATAGCCAAAGACCATGGCTCACAAATTATCTACGAACGTAGGTTCTCTCCCAAGATCGGATACACCATATCCAGGTTATTAAAAATCCCACTGGTTGTGGAGATCAACGGTTTGATTGATAAGGAAAGAGAACTGCAGAATATGCCTGGTGGAGCAGGAATAATTCCAAAAACGCTGAGAAATAGAATCTGGATACATTTTTTCAAATCCGTGAGAACGGTTGTGGTTGTTTCACAGGGATTGAAAAAGGGTCTATCTGAAGAATATGGCCTACCCCCAGAAAAAATCGTTGTTATTTACAATGGGGCTAACACCGAGGTGTTCAGGCCAATGAACAAAGAAAAATGCATAAAAGAACTGGGGCTGGATCAAAAATATAGATATATTGGTTTTATCGGAAACCTAGCACCTTGGCAGGGGGTTGAACAACTAATTAAGATTGCACCCAGTATTTTAAAAAAAATTCCAGAGGCTAGGTTTTTGATCGTAGGTGACGGAATAATGAGAAATGAGTTGGAGAGTTTAGCAAGCGAATTAGATGTAAAAGATAAAATAATCTTTACTGGATTTGTTCCATATGAAACGGTTCCAAAGTACATCAACACCTTTGAGGTATGTGTGGGGCCTTTTAGTGGAATAGAAAGAAACGTAAAATACAGTTTTTCAGCCATAAAGCTCTATGAATACATGGCCTGCGGAAAACCGGTAGTGACTACAGATGTTTGCGGAATTAAAAGTGAAATAAAGGAGCTTGATTTAGGCAGAGTCGTAAGGGCAGACGACCTGGATGATTTAACCAAAAGCGTACTGGAACTACTTCAGGATGAAAACCTTCGAATTGCAATGGGGGAAAGGGCCAGATCATGGGTTTCCAAAGAACATAGCTGGAAAAATGTTGCTGAAAGGGTGATGGGCGTTTGTGAAGATGTGATATCTAGTGCCATAACTATTTAATATAAGTATACAATTCTATCGACGGGAATAAAGTCATGGTTTCACTAGAGCATCTGTTTCATAAAATATTCGATGGGTCTGCAAAGATCGGTATAGTCGGTCTAGGATATGTTGGACTCCCCCTCGCCATGGCAATGTCAAAGAAATTCAAGGTCGTGGGTTTTGAAAAATCGAAAGAAATCATTGAAGTCCTTAGAGAGGGGAAATCACCTTTTACAGATGTAACGGACTCGAATTTGGCAGAAAGTATAGATAAAACTTTTTTTCTCTCGGAGAATGAGCAGGACTTGGGAGATTGTGATTTTCTAATCATCTGTGTCCCTACCCCGCTGGATTTCGAGAAAAAGCCGGATCTTTCCTATATAAAAACCGCATGCGAATCGATTCAAAAGTTCCTGAAAGAAGGGCAGTTCGTGATTCTTGAGAGCACATCCTATCCTGGGACCACAGACGAGGTGATAATACCTTTGCTCGAAAAAGGTGGGTTAAAGGCTGGCAAGGACTTTGGAGTTGCGTATTCCCCGGAGAGGGTGGATCCAGGCAATAAAAAGTACACTGTTGAGAACATACCGAAAGTTGTAGGTGGAGTTAACGAGTTATGTACCGAAATTGCAGCAAAACTGTATGAGAGTGCTTTAAATGCCGAAATTTACAAGGCAAGAAACTGTAAAACAGCTGAAGCTTCGAAAATTGTTGAAAACATATTCAGGGATGTTAACATCGCCCTGGCCAATGAATTGGCCCTAATTTTTGAAAGAATGGGTGTGGATGTCTGGGAGGTTATGAAGATCGCTTCAACAAAGCCTTTTGGATTTATGCCCTTCTATCCCGGCCCTGGTGTAGGCGGACATTGTATACCACTTGATCCGCTCTACCTTTCCTACCAGGCTAAAAAATATGGTTTCATTCCCCGTTTTATCGAATTAAGCGCGGAAATCAACGATTTTATGCCTGTTCACGCAACCAATCTTTTAAGATATGGATTAGGACAGATTGATAAGAAAATCTCCCAATCCACCATAACAGTCATGGGAATCGCTTATAAATGTGATGTAAACGATACAAGGGAATCCCCTGCAAGAGTTATTATTGAGCAAATAATAGATTCCGGTGGAAAAGTCAAGGTATTCGACCCCATTGCCAAGGAGATCGATACAAAATATGGGAAATATTCATCAATAAATAATCCAGAGGATGCCATAAAGGATTCAGATGCCCTGATCATCATTGCAGATCATTCCATATTCACCGAGGAATTCCTCTCAAACCTGATAAGAATCATGGAAAAACCTGTGGTTGTGGATTGCAAGAATATTTTAAAGAACGGCTTAAAGTCTATCAGTGAAGACGGAATCTATCTGGGAATTGGGAAACCCAATAAATCTGGGTGATTTCTTTTTATGAAAGACTAATAAACGATAAATGGAAGGTGATTGCTTTGCTCTATTCGATGAAAACCTCAATAAAAGGACAAACTATTTCTTCAGGAATTATAATCCAAAATAACAATTAATATATAGGAAAAGACGATGTTACTTCAATTTATTGAAATCTCTTTGAATGACCGGAGAATAGATCATGAAAATTGTGCTGGTTACTCCTTATTATTTTCCAGTTCTTGGAGGCTACACTCTAATCACTCATGGCCTATCTAAGGCTTTTCGGGAAAAGAATCATGAGGTAAAAATCCTCACCCCAACATGTGAACCATCTTACAAAGATGAGGACGTGTTCACTTTCGAATCACAGCCATTATCATTCAATGAAAAGACAAAAATATTAAAGGACTTGAATTTCTTTGAGAAATTGTTCGGGTACAGAGAGATGAAGCGCGTTCATAGAGATATGGTTTTAAAGATCGAGAGTATCAAACCAGATATTGTCCATACCTTTGGAGCGATTCAATTTGGCTTTGTCGGGTCCATGAGTTCGGCAAGGTCCTTCAAATGGATTCATACCTATATCACGCAGCCGCCACATCGAATATCGTTTATCAAAAAGTTCATGGTCAGAAAGGTTTTTGAAAGGTCCGATCTTACCACAGTAACAGCCGAAAGCCAGGTAAAGGATGTGAAAGATAAATATGGCCTAGATGTTGGTAAGGCTATTAGGGTGGGTGTCGACACTACCTTTTTCACTCCACCACCTCAATTGCAAGAATCTCCCATAGTAGGGGCTGTATCAAACTTTGTCTGGAAGGAGAAGGTGGAGGGTTTGCTGCTTTTGATAAAATCCTTCAAAAGGCTGCTCCGTGACCATCCGAGTACCATATTAAAAATTGTTGGAGAGGGAGATTATCGAAAGCTCGTTGAGGATACAATCAAAGAACACGGTTTGAAAGATAATGTGGAACTTCTTGGTTCAATGGATAGAAATAAGCTTAGAGCATTTTACCAAAATATCTCTGTTTTTGCCCATATCAGTTACCAGGATACCCTACCACTTACTGTCTTGGAAGCAATGGCATCGGGTTTACCTGTGGTTGCCTCTCGGATAGGTGATATTCCCGAGGTAGTAACAAAGGAAGTGGGTTTTGTGACAGATTTAAAAGAGGAATCAATTGCCAAGGCACTGAATAAGTTATTGGGATCACAGGAACTGAGAGTTGACTTTGGAAAAACGGCAAGGATTAAGGTGCAAAGGGAATTTTCGTGGTCTAAAGTTGCAGAAGAATATCTGCTGGCATATCATGATTTGCTTTCATCCGATAAAATAAAAAGAGGATAGAATAATGAAAAAGATCGTGGTTGTGGGTGCTGGTGTAACAGGGCTTTACTCCTCGCTAAAATTATTGGAAAATGGCTATGAAGTGGAGCTAATTGAAGCTGGATCGAAGGTGGGTGGGATGGCAAAAAGCATTACGGATGGAGATTTCATCTTCGATGTGGGTTCACATGTAATACACACCAACAGCGAGAAATACAAGACTTTTATTACAGAATTGCTTGGCAACGATCTCCTAGAAAAAAATATCACTGCCAAAACATATTTCAATGGCAAATTCCGCAATTTCCCGCCGATTATGAGGGACATCTTCGATTTTCCAACGAAGAAAGCTCTCAGCATATTCTTTTCCCTTTCAATGAGGTATACGAACCGTTTTCGCAAGAAGAAACCAAACTTTGAAGAGCAGCTGAAGTTCCTTGGAGGGGGGGATTTATACAGGGAATATTTTGAAGGTTACACAACCAAGTTCTGGGGTGTTTCTCCGAAAATCCTTTCATCAGAATGGGTTCCTAAGCGCGTGATACCCAGGTTCAGAGGGAGATCGGCTCTGGCCAATGAATGGCAGGCCTATCCCAAGAACGGGGGGATCGAGACCATCCCGAAAAGGATGGCAGAGTTAATTATGGAAAATGGCGGGAAGATACATTTGAATGCTGAATTGAAATCCATTGTAAGAAAGAATCAAAAGGTTCATAGTGTCATCATGGGAACCGATAATGGTGATAAACAAATACCTTGCGATGCGGTAATATCCACAATACCTCTTCCGATACTCTTTGAAATTCTAGGTAGGAAGTTCGAATTAATGTACCGGTCCATGATATTTGTTTTTCTCAAATTGAAGACCCCCAATGTTCTTTCCGATACCACAATCTGTTTCTTCCGCTCAAGAAAGTTACCTTTTACCAGGATATACGAGATGCAAAAATACAGCCCGAACACTTGCCCAGAGGGATACACCTCATTAGGCATTGAAATACCCTGTTTCTATCAAGACGAACTTTGGAAGAAAGAGGAGAAAGATTTAGTCGCTGAAGTGGTCAAGAGTTTAGATAATGAAAACATCATAAAAAAGGACCATTTGGTTGGGCTTAGGGTTCATAAAGAGCGTTATGCTTATCCAATACCAACCATAGAATACTATGAAAAAATTCAAAAGTTGCGTTCCTCCATAGAACTACCAAATCTATTTCTGGCCGGAAGGATGGGTTATTTTCAATATTTCGATATGTGTGATGCAATGGAGAATGGCATGAAGGCTGTTGAATCACTTTCAATGTACCTTCAAAAATAGAGAACTGTGTTCATTGCTTTATACAGGAGTTATATACCTTAATGTACTTATCCGTCATATTCCCGATGCTGTATGATGATAATATTGATTTTCTGGCGTTATTCCCAATAATTGATAACTTGTCTTTATTTTCAATGGACCAAATAATCTTTTCAATAAGGTCCTTTTTGTCGTCCAGTTTTATCAATAGCCCATTCTTTTGATGCTGAATGACTTCCGGTATTCCGCTCACATCCGATGCAATAACAGGTAGTTCACAAGCCATGGCCTCTAAAATCGCAATGGGTAACCCTTCTTGGGGTGATGTGAATAGCACAAACACATCTGATGAATTGTAATATTCCCTTACGCTTTTTACCTTGCCAATGGGAAGTGCTTTACCTACGAGATTTTGGTCAATTATCCTTTTTTTCACGTTTTCTTCCTCTCCGGATCCTATTAACAAGAGCTTAACATTCTGCTCGGTTTTCCCTGATATTTCACTTAGGACATCAATGAGTGTGTATACACCCTTATGAGCTACCCACCTTCCAAGAAACAGGATTACGAAATCCCCCTCTAAATCTAGTTTTTTACGTGTTGCTTTTCGTTCTTCAGGAACCCTAAGAAAGCTATTGGGATTAACGCCATTGAGTATAATCCCACCCAGTGAAGTTCCATAGTACCTTTTAGAATCCATGCTGACGAACGTTAACTCATCCGAAAACAGTATCACGACTTTTTCCGCAGTCGTTAAGAGAAATCTTCCTGTGATATTTCCACTTCTTGGAAGCTTTCCATGAAATGTAGTCACAGTGGGAATCCCGATGATCTTTCCCAGTATAACGCAAGGGGCAGTTAGATGGTGTGGGGTTTGAATGTGCAAAATGTCTATTTCCTTTCTTTTATTAAAGACTGTAAGCAACAATTTCATAATAAATAAAAATCCGCTAATAAGTTTAAATCCCCCTGTCTCGATATCAGCTACCCTGATATCTACATCCAGGGGATTTTTTACCTTCTTTGTCAATACTATCGATTCGATTCCCTTTTTCTTTAAATCTTTACATATCTCTATTAAAAAAGTACCCACACCACCCACAATTTTCGGTGAATACGGAGTTATAAAGCATATCCTCATCTAACCGCAGCTCCTTGGCTCTCATCCAAGTTTGTTAATCATACATATTCAAAATAATGGAGACTTAATACTCCATTGTCGTATATCTTATATCTTTCGGCAAATATGCTAGACACGAATCGCGAGTGGTAAACCCTTCCATAGGCCCAATATCCTCCTTCATAATTGTTAAGACTTAATAAATATTGTAAATTATACTTTATAACAAGGTTCGCTGGAACTTGGTTACAGTGGGAACCATGGAAGGTTGTCCAATCTAATTCAACATCACTTGCACCTTTTGCGCGGTATAATGCATTTGATCCCACACTGATTTTTTGCAGGGGAATAGGAATGATTTGAAAATCCTCCTCTTCAAGATAATTATAAATTAGCTGTTCAGGTCCGTTAGATTGCAGAGTTGCCCCTCCGATGGGTAAACACGGTCTTCCTGATATCGCACCGACTCTGGCAGCTATCAATCCATCATTCGTAATAAAAGTGTTATTTGTCTGGTATTTTGTGTATATCGAAATGTCGTAAGTGGCTTCGGACATGCTCTGTTTAGATACTTTCCAATGATCGAACATGTAGCCGAAGAATCCAACGGAAGCTATCAGGGCCACAATCAATATCGCCAAGGCGATGACCTTCTTTCGTTTAAAGAATTTAAAAATTTTGAAGAACGTAAATCCTGCCAAAAGTGAAAAAAATACCAAAAAAAAGTAGGATGAATACGTCCTCATACCTATGGTAGGGAATATGAATATAATGGATACAATCAGGAATACCTCGTAAAGTCCTTTATTCTTCTTCCAAATCAGGTATGCCAACCCGAAAATTCCAAATATCATCATGGATCCGATTCTACCGGCTAAACTCACGAAAAGATTGAGGACCAAGATATGAATTGAATTACCTGTAAAGAACACAGTCTCTTGATAAACCATAAGGCCTTGAGCACCCTGAAGTGGATTGTTACCAGAGAGTAACATACTAAGTAGAACAAGAAATATCCCACTAATGGCCAAAGGTCCAATCACCCTAAACCCCTTTCGCTTTGTTTTAGATCTGGCCACAATAGGGAGTATCTGCTTATAGAAAGCATATAGAATCACACCTGTGAGATAGGCTATTAAAATAAAGATCATGAATACACCCAATCTATGACTTGTACCCACGGTCAGTAAGGTAATTACAAACAGGATGTTCACCCTATTGATGGCAAACCCCCTGGTTTTAAGAAGCAGCAGCATGCATGCTGGAGAGAGGGCCACAAACAAATTTCTTGTTGAGGCTTGCCAAAATGTTGTCCGGATGAAAATCGGGGAAAGAGAGAAGGTCAGTGCAGCCACAAAACAAAATAAATCGTCGTTTTTTATTTCCCTTGCCAGAAAGTAGGTACCGAAGACACCTATTAGTCCAAGGGCAACGGAAATTATGTAGATTGAGCCCTCGATATCCAAACCACTGCTTGATGATACACCTGCAGCAAGGAAAGGATAGGCGCTTGGGTAGGACAATGGATACAATCCGATGTACGATAGGGGATGAAGTATCCACTTTGCATAATGAAATTGAGTTATAGAATTCCCAAGTATATGAATGACGAAAGAATCTGCACCAATTTCATGTTGAATTGTAGGGTACCTGAGAGCTATATTTAATCCCAATAAAAATGAAAACAACATGAAGTTTACTCTCTTTGAGAATTTCATTGTTAACCCCTATATAACAGCCTGTTTATAAAGCTTATATGTGTAATTATCTCAAGCCATCTTATCTTTTTTATTAATCTCCAGCTATTCAGATTTCATATACACTGTGAATATTATATCTTTAAAATAATATAGTTTT
>JAEOTL010000071.1 GCA_016839845.1 Promethearchaeota archaeon | reverse complement strand
TTATTTTTAAATTGACATTAATCAGTCAAAAAAATTAAAAATTATAAATAAAAGGTGAAATTATGCCAAGGAAAATAATAAGAGTAAATATGAGTAATCTTGAGGCGAAATATGAAGATTTACCTGAGAAATATACTGTTTTAGGGGGACGCGGTATGACCTCAACAATCGTAGCAGAAGAGGTTGATCCGATGTGTCATCCATTAGGTCCAAGTGCAAAAATTGTATTTGCTCCAGGGTTAGTGACTGGTACAAGAGCGCCAAGCTGTGGAAGAATTTCAGTGGGGGGAAAATCACCTTTAACTGGTGGGATTAAAGAAGCAAATGCAGGAACTAATTTCGCTCATGCATTGGCTAAACTTCAAATTGGTGCAATAATTGTGGAAGGTCAAGCAAAAGGTGGAGATTACCATCTACTTAAAATCAATAAAGACGGTGCTGAATTTAGTAAAGCTAATCAATGGGTGGGAAAAGGACTATATGGAGCGTATAAACAAATACTCAGCGAATTTGGAGAAAAAGTTAAAGTTTGTGGTGTTGGTGTAGCTGCGGAGCTAGGAGGAGCCATGTCGGGAATTTCTTTTAGCGATCCAGAAGGATTACCTAGTAGATATGCCGGTAGAGGGGGACTTGGAGCTGTTATGGCATCAAGAGGTCTGAAATTTATAGTAGTTGATGAAACAGATGCTCCTGGTGTACAAATAGCAAATGAAGAGGTTTTTAGTGCAGGTGTTAAAAAACTTGTAAAGGCACTTGCTGATCATGATGTTACCAAGCCAGGTGGAGCTTTATCTTCGTATGGTACTGCTGTACTAGTAAATATAATAAATGAAGCAGGAGGATTGCCTCAGAAGAATTTTTCAGCAGGGAGTAGTGATAAATCAGCGTTAGTATCTGGAGAAGCAAAGGCGGAAGAGATTCACAAAAGAGGAGGCGCACGTCCACACGCTTGCAATACTGGTTGTGTTATAAGGTGTTCAGAAGTTTGGACTAACCCAAAAGGTAAGGATCCTGTAGGAGTTCTTGAATATGAGTCTGTATGGGCACTAGGTCCAAACAGTGGAATATATAATTTGGATGATATTGGTGAGCTTAACCGAATATGTAATGATTTAGGGGTAGATACGATAGAAGCAGGTGATACCCTAGCAGTAGCCATGGAAGGAGGATTATTAGATTTTGGAGACAGTAAGGGAGCAATAAAACTCTTAGAAGAAATGGGTAAGAAGAGTCCATTAGGAAGAATAATTGCTAACGGAACGGAATTCACCGGTAGAGCATTGGGAGTATGGAGAATTCCTACGGTAAAAGGTCAGGGGCTTCCTGCTTATGATCCTAGAGCTATAAAAGGGATCGGTGTTACTTATGCGACAACTCCTATGGGCGCTGATCACACCGCAGGATATGCGATTGCCACAGAAATAATGGGAGTAGGTGGGCAAGCAGATCCCCGAGATGTGAACAAGGCTGATTTATCACGGAACTTGCAATTAGCAACTGCAGCTGTAGACGCAAGCGGTTATTGTTTATTCATTGCATTTGCCGTCCTAGATATTCCTGAAGGTTTGGAAGGGGTTGTTGAATCAATTAACGGAGTATATGGTACTAGTCTAACTGTAGCTGATGTTGCCCCCATTGGACAATCAATTATTGATGTTGAGTTGAAATTTAACAAAGCCGCAGGATTCACTTCATTGGACGATAGATTACCAGAATTCTTAAGGACGGAACCAGTACCACCTACAAACGAAGTATTTGGTGTTTCTGATGAAGAGTTAGATAAAGTCTGGGGAAATTAAAGGAAAGAAAACTATGTCGATAAAAATCAAATTATTCGGAGATCTAAAAAAAAAAGCAACTCAAAAAACCGATAATATAGGAGCACCAGCCATTTTCAATATTGAAAGTAGGGGAATTGAGAGGATAATTGATATAATTAAGAAACTTTCGATTCAAGAATCCGAAGTTAGTCATATATTTGTTAATCACAAATATTCTGGTTTAAGGAAAACAGTAAAATCAGGAGATGTAGTGGGTTTATTTCCAACAAATATGAGCCTGTTGTATAAATGGTATTATCCTGTTGATAACGAATAAGAGGATTGATATGGTATCGATTACAATCAAGTTGTTTGCAGATCTAACTCAATTTGGACCTGCTAAAGCAGAACAAGATTTACCAGAAGGGAGTAGTATAAACACCATATTCGAAAAATATAGAATCCCTAAAGAAAAAAAAACCATAATCCTTGTTAATAGGATACCTAGCTATGATCGTAATTCTGTCCTCAAGGATGGTGATACAGTTGCCATTTTCCCACCTCTAGCTGGAGGTTAACAAATAATTCATTAAATTTATACAACTTTTTTTTTATTTTTTTTTTCTATATGAGTCATAATTGTTTGATTAAAGAGACTTATAAATCACATTCATAAGGTATATTTAGGATCTTATCCATATCTACTTAAATAATCAAGAATAGAACGAGATAATATGGCAAAAATAAAATTGCATTTATTAAACATATTTCGATTAAAGATTAATAAACCATTCGTAGAATATGAAGGTAAAAACGTTGGGGATATAATAAACCAGTTTGTAGCTGAATATAAAAATAAACTTGATGAAGGTTTATTAAGTAAAAATCGAAAAAAGCTCCATCCTCAGATTATCGTTTTATTGAATGGGAGAAATGTAGCACAAAAAGGTAAACTTAAAACAAAGCTTAATGATGGAGAGGATTTATATGTTTCAGTTCCCATAACGGGCGGTTAGTTCGAACATTTATTTTTTTATTTATTAAAACATTATTAAGTTTACTCCTTTTTTAGGTTGTTTTCTCTTAAGTCAAATTATAAGAATAGGTTAATAACTGATATTTTATTTTGCTAAATAATCTATGATAAGTTATTTTTGTTTAAGATGTCAAATTTAGAACGATTATTTTATCCTAAGGCTGTAGGAATTATTGGAGCTAATAGGGAATTTTTTGGGGGAGGGTATTTTCTTAAGTGTTTAGAGTTTAGTAAATTTGATAAGCCAATTTATCTTTTTAATCCCCGATTAAAGGGAGAATTACTTGATGGAATAAGAGTTTACAGTTCCATCATGGAAATACCAGAAGAGCAGCCGATTGATTATGCAATAATAGCGGTACGAGCCCAATATTGTCCCCAAGTATTAGAAGAATGTGGAAAAAAGAAAGTACCTTATGTATGCATTTTTAC
>JAEOTL010000187.1 GCA_016839845.1 Promethearchaeota archaeon | reverse complement strand
GAATCATTAAATATTCTGGCCGATTGGTCATCATCAATTCTACAACATCCCCTTTTTTTAGGCCTATTGAGAGAAAGTAATGAGTATAACGGTTAACCCATTCATTAAACTCCCTATATGTAAGTGCCGTATCTTCAAATTTGATTGCGATGTTATCAGCATATTTTTCAGCATTTATCTCGACAAGTTTACCCCATGAAATTTTGTTTTCATTGATTTCTTTATTATATTCTAAAAAAATCCCCCCATATTTGCTGAAAAATGCTGCATTTCTTCTTTTAAACTCCTCATCAGGGATAAAATCTAATTCTTTTGACTCGGGTTTTTCTAACATATTATCACAACATTGGAAATACCAACGAGATTGGTTTTCAATAGTACTAGTATAAGATATAGATCAATTTATATCTTTATAATTAGGAACTAATTCCTAAGTTTATAGAATTTCATCAATCAGATATATCAAATGCGTTGAGATTCTAAAAGTAACTAAAAACGTCAGAATTCCTGTTCTTCTAATTGCTATATCATAGTTTGAAAAAAAAAGTTTTGAAGATTTAAAAAAATTAGTTTAAATTAAAAGAAGACAGAGAAAGGATTATCAAAAAAAAAGAACAAAAAAATTATTCATTCTATAAAACGCATGATTTTATTCCACCCCTTGGAAAATAATAATATCTACCCTATAATATCATCCCTATTTAGAAAATACATTTTAGAGTGCTGTTTTTTTAATTCTCTTCGGAATGGAATAGATTTATATCAAAAAATAATAATATTCCACCTGCAACACCTACAAGTGCGAGAAGCCAAAATGTAAGAGGAGCATAAGAGCAATTAATAAATGGATAAACCACAATTACATTTACAAGAATAAATACTAATCCTACTACAAATAGAATTATTCCATAAATTTTTTTCCGTTCCAAATTTTTTCACGTCCAAGCAATTTTTATTCATTAGTTTCTAAAAAAAAAAAAAAAATTACTCACTCTGTAATACGCATGATTTTATTCCACATTTTGGTAGGAATGATTATCAATCCTGCCACAAGACTAACAATTGGACCCATGATAAACATAGAGAAACCAAATTCTCCTGAAAAGAACATGGAATAGAAGGCTAAAGGAAAACCTGCAGAAATTGCCAAGAATACTCCAGCCAATCCAGTCGTTCGTACTATATGTTTCCTTTTGGCTAGGAAGAGCCCTATAGCTGTATATCCAAAAAGAATGGACGCAATCATATTCGTAGGCATAGTGAGCATATACATAAATGCTTGACTATAATCTGGTGTTGGTAAACTAATATCAGGTAACCTATTCATCATTCTGGTAGTTGCCGCAATTCCGTTTATGAAATTCAGAATGAATGCCATACCAATGATCAAACCGAGTAAGGCTTTACTACCAGATTCCTTCCCTCTTCTTCCTACTAGAATGAAATATACTAATAAATTAGGGAAAAAAATCAGAAACCAGGGACCTGGTACCACTACGCCACTTTCCATAGCAGGAATATTTGGCCAAAAGCTGGAAAAAAGGGTTATAATTACGGCGATTACAGCGATGGAATAAGCCCACCCTTTTCTCTGGAAAAAGCCCACACCCGCTGTTAACCATAACATCCCTCCCACTATACCGACAACCGCAAAAGCTGGTATGAAAAAGGGAGCTGTAAGTCTGCACTCTTGGGCAGCGGCCGTTTCGGCAGCTAATATATCTGCCAAATAGAGAAAGATCAAAAAATAGGAAAGAAATATTCCTCCCGCACCCAAAATGATAGAGATTAATCCCATAGATCCTCCATTTCTCGGTTTAGTTTTTGTTTCTTCAGTCATTTTTGTTACCAGTTCTGTTTCTTTAGTCATTTTTGTTATCAATCCGTTTTTAATTTAAAATAAAAATTTTTTTATTTAAAATTAATATATTCTCCAATTATATAAAAGTTTACTTTTTTTTTGGAAGAACCATTTTCCAACTTTGGAAACAGGAAAATTGCTAAGATAAAGTAAAATAGAGCAAAAATTAGTATGCTAACATCAATATTATTTATGAGCTATTCCAAATAAATGCCCCTTGTACTTAAAAACTTTTACTTCTTTTGCACCGGTATTAAGCAATTCTTCCTTAAACTTTCTTTCAGAACTTAACTCAATATCCGTGTAAACATTTTTTACCCATTTGATAAAAATACCAAGTAGAGCATGCTCAATATTTGGCAAATCCGAATAACCGTGAATGAGAACAGACCCATCCTTTTTAACTATTCTAAACGCTTCCTTTAAAATATTCTCTTTATTCACATCTGTAAAGTCAGAAATTTCGAATGGATAAGGTAGAATTACCGCATCGAAGAAATTATCTGGTTCTCTAATAGTTTTGTTGAAAACAGTAGTATTTTGGAGGTCTTCGAAGCCCATTTTGGATATATTTTCAAAAATTTCGTTTTTTAATAAGACAAATAAGGTATCAGATGCTTGCAAAAGAAGTTTTAAACATTTAGTATTAATAAAATCACTAAAAGATATATAAAGCGCAGTTCCAAATTTGTTTATATCTTTTGGTTCGAATATTTCTTTTTCTATTACTTCCTTAATGATGTTTGGAAAAAATTTATTCTTTTCAGCTTCAATTAATCCAAACCTTATGACATGCTTAGAGATTGTATTTATTAGAATTTCAGTGTATTCACTTGCTTCGACTGACACAATTTTATCATTTTCATCTTTGTTAGACTTAACGAGTCCTTTAGCTTCCAGATTTTTCAAACTGTTATAGAAACTTGAAGTAGAGAATTTTTTGTCCTTTTCGAGAAGATTTTTAAATTCTTTGGACCCAGGGGAGTCATCTTCAAATTTTGTTGATTTTACCACCTTTTGCGTTTCTCGGGTTAAAAATTGAGTTATCTCACTATACAAAATATGCCTAACTACTGGTTTTTCGTGTTTTAATAATAATTGTAGCATTACCATATCTACAATAGAAAGATTTATAATATGCTTAATTGAAATACTATCCATTGTTGTCATTTTTCGTCTTATTCCTTTATTTTGATGATGTTTCTATAATAAATATTTTCTCTTTATATTCAACATTAAGATAACCTATGTTTTTAAATTTTGTTAAATCTGGAAAATATAATTTTCAAAAATAAATTAACATAAAAATTTTCTGGAAAACTGCTGAAATTTTAGTCCATAAGGGGTATTCATTTGGAATAGGACGAAAATATGTTTTCACCCAAATTATGGCTGTTTATATATCATAAATCTTTTTTTGAAAAACAGTGATTGAAGTTACTGATTCTAGGCGTTTCTACTTAGATTATAGTGAGTACATTTAATAACAATACTTTGAATTTGTGTTACAGCTAAGAATAAAATTATATTTCTAGGTAGGAAAAAAATGAGCTTAAAATGTAGCAATTGTGGTAAAACAATAGAAACTGTACCATTACAATGTGGACAAAGTATAACATTGAACGGCGAAACAAATCAATGGGAATGTGATATGGGTAATTGTGGAATCATAACATTTGATAAATTTTTATGTGAGAATTGCTGTATCAATAGCAGTATATTAAAAATCTTTAAAGGCTTCGAGCAACTTTCATTAGAAAATCAAGAATTTCGGGAAGAACTGGATGAACTGAAAACAAATATCATACAAACTAAACTAACCAATCCCGAATTTACCTATTGGGTAGAATTTGGAGATGGTAAATTTAAGGTTGGAAAGGGTGAAATGGATAGGGCAACTCACACTATTAATTGCGCCCAAGAAGTTATGAGCGGGATTCTCGCTGGGAGTACTAATCTATTTAAAGAATATGTATCGGGAAATATCTCTTCACAAGGTGATCTTCAATATTTAGTGGTCTATTTCAATCTTTTAACATTAGCTACAGAGATTTCTAATGAAGTGGGGGTGGCTTTTAATGAGTAAAACATTTGTCTGGGGACATAGAGGAGCTGGATTTAGGGAAACTCAGAATAGCATCTCTTCATTTCGTAGGGCACTTGATATGGGAGTTGATGGATTCAAAACCGAGGCACAGTTATCTAAGGATAATGAAATCTTTCTAACATTTAATCAGAGCTTTAAAAATAATGGGGAAGACATTCCAATTTATGAATTAAATAGTGAAGAAGTAAAAAAATTTAAACTAGAAAATGGAGAATCGATCATGACCCTTCCCGAATTATTCGATGAGTTCAAGCAGGATAATATTCGTTTTAATTTTGATATAAGGACAGCTGAAATTGGAGTAAGGGTAATTGAGATAGCTAAAGAATTTAACTTAGTAAATAAAATAGAAATTGCCAAAACATCAATTGATCGTTTCCCCTTACCTGACATATTCAAGAAAATAAGAGATTTCGATAAGAATGTGATGCTGGTTAATACACTTTTTCTGGGGAACACAGATATAAAAGAAGAACATTTAGAATTAGAAGATATGAAAAATCTAAATGTTTCAGGAATAAATATCAACTATAATTTTGCAACTCCTGAAGTGTTTAAAATGGTAAAAGATCATGGTTTTAAATTCTGTATCTGGGGTGTTCTTTTCAAGCGGTCCATGCGAAGGTGCCTCAATATGAGCTATAAAGGACAGTATGTTGATGCTATGATGTCGAATTTCCCTCATAGATTAGTTAATCTAAGAAATGAAATTCAGAACAACTAAAATTCTTTTTTTCTAAAAATTTTTCATTTGAGACTTCGGAATTAAATAATAGATATAACTAATAATCTTTATATATTTCATATTATATAATAAAAATAATTTAACTGATACAGTATCAGAATTAAAGTTTACTTGTATTTATTTTCACGATTCTAAATACTTACGAGGAATAATATTATGGTTGAAGCAATAGAAGAACCCACTTCTAATATAGTATCGATGTGGGCGAAGTATTATACAATAGAACCAACAACAAGAGTTGAAAAGCTAAGACAACGATATTTATCAATAAAAAATAAAGTAATAATTGATATCGCTCGTGAACGAACTAAGAGTAGAAAGAAAACTGAAGGGGAACCTTTGGTCACTCGCCGAGCTAAAGCGTTTGCCGCCATCGTGAGAGGTGTTCCAACAAATATATATCCTGATGAATTATTCGTAGGGTGGTTATTTTCTGAGCCTCGGGGTACTGAAATTCCCTTTTATTCAATTCCTTTTACTGCCTTTGGATTGGAAAAGGAATTAGATACTCTTAGCACAAGAACAGTCGATCCCTTCCAAATTGATGATGATGATAAGAACCTATTAAGAGAGGAGATCTACCCTTATTGGAAAGATCATTTCTTTTTGCCATCTGTGCCCCCCGAAGCAAGAAAGATGGGAGTACAATATCCAATTACGTGTCCGAAAGTTGACCATTATGTAGTTAATTATCCAAAAGTGCTGAAAAAAGGCCTCTTGGGAGTTAAAAGGGATGCAGAGGAAAGACTAAATAGAATAGACCTGACAGACTCAGAGGAAGTTAAAAAAGTACCATTCCTTGAAGGAGTCATCATAGCTATTGAAGCGGCAGCCGAGATTGGGAAAAGATTTGCTGTCAAGGCAAGATCCTTAGCAGAAATAGAAAATGATGACAAGAGAAAAGCTGAACTTTTACAGATTGCTGAAAACTGTGAAAATGTTCCAGCAAATCCCGCTAGGACATTTTACGAAGCTTTGCAATCAGTTTGGTTTATCCATATGATGCTCGGATGGGAGCTCTCATTTCACGGTGGAATAAGCTTAGGAAGAGCTGATCAATATTTATATCCCTACTATGAAAAAGATATAAGAGAAGGAAAAATAACAAAAGAACAAGCCCAAGAGTTGATTGACTGCTGGTGTATGCGATTTTCTCAGTCATTTGGTCTCTGGACTCAAGGAGGATTCATCTCGCAATACACTCCAGGTCACCACCTTGATATCGGAGGTTTAAATGCTGATGGTACAGATGCTACAACCGAGTTATCATATATGTTTATCGAAGCGATAATGCATACTCCTGGGATGGTGGAGCCGGCAATTGGTCTTTTGGTTCACAGTAAAACACCTGATAGCCTTTTAATTAAAGCGTGTCAACTTACGTCAGTTGGTAGTGGGAATCCCCAATATGTTAATCATGATGTTTTGGTGAATAATCTTATGGGTCGGGGAGCCACTGTTGGAGGAAAACCTGTAACCTTGGAGATGGCTCGGAAATATGGCGGATGTGTTGGATGCCATGAGCCCAGCTTGCATACGATGGAAGGTGGATGGGCAGTTAACCAATCACAACTACTGGGCCTTACAATGGAAATCGTAATGACTAATGGTTTAAGTAGAATTTTTGGTAAAAGACGAGGATTGGAAACAGGTGATCCCAGAGAATTTAAGACTTTTGAAGATGTAAGGGAAGCATTCCGCAAGCAAGTAGCTTTTGAGATGAAGCGAGGAGCAATAGCGTCTGCCCTCGGTGAGCAGATGCTTGAACCAACACTCTTTACATCAGCTTTAACTGAAGACTGTATTGAGAATGGGACCTGTAGAGAGGAAGGTGGAGCTCGCTATAGTTTGGGTGCAGTTACCACCTTAGGGACAGTCGATGCGGGAAATTCTTTAGCCGCAATCAAGAAACTGGTGTTTGATGAAAAGAAGATTACTATGGATCAGTTGTGCAAAGCACTGGAAAATGATTTTGAAGGATATGAAGATATCCATAAGATGTGCTTAGAGGCTCCCAAATTTGGAAATGATGATGATTATGCCGATGAACAAGTTGTGTGGGTAAGTCATCTCGTTGCAACGGAAGCAATGAAATATAAAACAACATACGGCGGGACAAAATATGCCTATCAAGTTCCAATGTCTTCATACGTTCCCCATGGGCTAATGATAGGGGCACTTCCTTCAGGAAGAAAGTCTCGAGCTCCTGTATCAGACGGAGTCTCTCCAACAATGGGTAGTGATATGAACGGACCAACAGCAGTACTCAAGTCTATCGGAAAAATCAATAATGCTGAGTTATCCCTTGGCCAATCACTGAATATGAAGCTCGATCCAATTGTATTCGAAGCAGATGACGGACTTCAAAGGTTAGCAAGCCTAATAAGGGTGTTTGTAGATCAGAAGGCTGACCATATGCAAATTAATGTCGTTTCTGCTGCCACATTGAAAGCTGCCCAAAAAGATCCGGAGGGATATAAAGACCTCGTGGTTAAGGTAGCTGGATACAATGCCCGGTTTGTGGATCTACATAAACTGGTTCAAGATAGTATCATCGCTCGGACAGAGCACAGGTTAGCCTAATTTATGTAAATAACTAAAGCTGATGCAACGAATATCAGCTCAACTTTTTTTAAAAAATAAAAATAAATATTAAAAAAAATTAATTAATCCTCGTCCCAGTCGACGTCGACAACTTTCTTTTTCTTATCTTCTTCTTTCTTCTTCTCATCATCTGATGTGGTTCCAGTAGGTCCGGCTCCCTCCATTCCTCCTGGGGGTACGCCTCCCATTCCTCCCGGAGGTACACCTCCCATTCCACTTGCCGCTCTTTGGGCTTGTTCAGCAGCTTGTTGGTACACTTGATCTTGTGTCTGGGTTTGATAGATTCTCTGAGAAAAGCTATACATCGACTTTTGTAGATTTTCGATTCCCAATTTGATTCGACTGACGTCCTCTGATTTAATATCCTCTTCCAACGATGCAATGGCAGCTTCAATTTCACTTTTCTCATTTTCCTGAATTTTATCTTTGTTGTCTTCCATTAACTTTCGAGTTTGGTAGATCATTGAATCAGCAGTGTTTTTTGCTTCTACAAGTTCTTTAACTTTCTTATCTTCTTCTTCAAATTGAGATGCAGATCTTATTTTTTCTTCAATTTCTTCAGGAGTTAATCCTTGAGCGCCTGTTACAGTAATTCCAGTCTCTTTGCCTGTCCCCAAGTCTTTGGCGGTTACATGCACTATTCCATCAGCGTCAATTGAGAATTTAACTTCAATTTGGGGTATCCCTCTTGGAGCTGGTGGAATTCCAGTTAAATGAAACATCCCTAAGGGGATATTATCTTTAGCCATTGCACGTTCCCCTTGAAGTACATTGATAGTCACCGCAGGTTGATTATCTGCTGCTGTGCTGAATACTTGACTTTTTTCGGTAGGAATAGTCGTATTACGTTCAATTAATTTGGTAAACACACCACCAAGTGTCTCTACTCCTAATGAAAGTGGGGTAACATCGAGTAAAAGTAGATCTTCAACATCGCCAGCTATAACACCACCTTGAATCGCAGCTCCAATCGCAACACATTCCATTGGATCAACACTATGCTCTGGTTCTCTCCCAAAGAATTTTTTGAACCTCTCTTGAACCGAAGGCATCCGAGTTGGTCCACCAACTAATATGATTTTGTCAACCTCATTTACAGATATTTTTGCATCAGACACTGCTCTCCGCATAAGCGGTTCAAGTCTTCCTAGAGTTGGTTCAATTAAAGATTCCAGCTTTGCTCTCGTAAGTTCCATCATCAAATGTACAGGATTTCCTTCTTTTTGAGATATATAGGGTAAATTTATCGAGGTGGATAATGTTGTAGACAATTCTATTTTTGCTTTTTCGCCAGCGTCCTTAATACGTATCCATGCTTTGCTGTCACCTTTTAAATCAATTCCTTCTTTCTTTTTAAATTCTTCAGTCACCCAATCGATAATAGCGTTATCCATATCAGTACCACCGAGTTGCGTATCTCCCGCTGTTGACATAACCTCTACGACACCCTCCCCGTATTCCATGAGTGTGATATCGAATGTACCACCCCCCAGATCCAAAACACATATCTTATGGAGTTTATCTTTAGTATCTTTATCTAATCCATAGGCAAGGCATGCTGCAGTTGGTTCATTTATCATTCGTACTACTTCTAACCCCGCAATTTCACCAGCATTTTTTGTGGCAGTTCTTTGAGCGTCATTAAAGTATGCTGGGACGGTTATCACTGCTTTTTTAATTTCATATCCCAGATACGCTGAAGCATCATTTTTGATTTTTTTAAGAATCATTGCACTAATTTCTTCAGGTGAAAACTCTTGCGATTTATCACCAACTTGTAATTTTGCTTTATACGAGGTACCCATTTTTCGTTTTATGGCTGTAATCGTTCCATCTGGATTGCTAACTGCTTGACGTCTTGCAGGTTCTCCAACAATTTTGCGACCTGTATCATCAAATGCGACATAAGAAGGAAATGCCTTTCCCCCTAGGGTTCTCCCTTCAGCTGCTGGGATAATTTCAGGTTGACCCGTTGCACTCAAAACTGCACATGCGCTGTTCGACGTTCCAAGGTCTATTCCTATGATTTTCTCTTTTCTAGTCGTCCTTTTCGGTTCTTCTTTATTTTCTTCACTCATATTTCACACATCTCTCATTCTTAGAATTATGAGTTCTAATAAATTTCAATGGTTTTCGAATGTTTAATAATATTATTATTATAATTTTGTAAATCTACTATTGCTAATTAAGTATTAATTAAAAAAGAGTTAAAAATTTTATTTATAGATCTCTATATCACAAAAAATAAAATAAATAATCGATTTTTTATCATATATTATAATTATAAGTGCAAGGGAAGCCTTATGGTTGAAGAAAATCAAAATACCAACAACGAAACAACTACTGATGAAATCAAAAATTCATCTGAAAATGAAGATACTACCAATATTGTAGAAAAAAGAGTGATTAAGCAAGAAGAAGTTAAACAGCTTGAAGAAAAAGAGCATTATGAGTTGGAATACTTTTCTAAAGGAGAAGTAGTTGAAGAAGTCAAAAAACTAAAAACAGAATTATCTAAAATTAAAGACAAGTTCTCAAAAATACAAAAAGAAAATGATGAGTCTAAAAGAAAATACATACTTCTCCAAGCAGAATTTGAAAATGCTCAAAAACGATGGAATAAATCACGGCAAGATTTAAGAACTCAGTATACCGCTTCAGTGTTAAAAAATTTCCTTCCCTTATACGATTCCTTTAAGAAGGCAATCGAGACTGAGAATGAGTCCGAAAACAAGATTCTTACTGGTTTCTATAATCAGTTTATGAGCACCTTCAAGTCATATGGAGCAGAACCAATTGAAGTTAAAATTAACGATCCCTTTGATTACAGCTATCATGAAACACTAACAACAGTAGAAAAGGAGGATCATCCCGAGAATACCATACTTGAGATTATCCAAGATGGTTTTAAATACGGTAAAGAAGTTATACGCTATACTAAAGTTATTACTTCCCGTAAACCTAAACCTCCTAAACCTGAACCTGAAGCAGAGCCAGAGCCAGAACCAGAACCAGAAGAAGAGGTAGTGGAAGAAAAAAAAGAAGATGAAACTCCTCCTGATCAAGGGATTAAAGAAGAAAAAGAGGAAGATAAGAAAAAATCAAAAGAGAAAAAGCGGAAAAAGAAGGTCTTCTAAAAAAAGAATGAAATCCTCTTTTTCGGCAAATTCGGTTTCTTATAAAATTTAAACCTAAAGAATTAATAGGGTTGTTCCTCTATACTACATAAAAATTTCCACATTTATTAAAAAACTGCAGAATCTCTAAAGTTCTGCGAATAAAATTAATTTATTAAAAGGTGAAAAATTATAGGATTAAAATTAGCTTCGGGATTAGCTATAACTGCCTTGTTTGGTCTTCTTTATGCTGTCCTATTTGCTATTGTTGTTTGGTTCTTACCATTGAACATTTGGATGTTATTATTAATGGTTGGCTTTACTATCCTAATGATCTTGTTCCAATATGGGATCTCGCCATTAATCATTGGGTGGATTTATAGGATAGATTGGATTCCTTATGAGGATTTTGCAGCGCTTTATCCCCATCTTGCAGATTCTCTTGATAAAGTAGTAGCATATAATGGGATTAAAATGCCTAGACTAGGAATCATCCATGATGGTAACCCTAATGCATTTACGTATGGATGGAGTAAGAACTCAGCAAGAGTGGTAATTACTGATGGAATTTTAAAATACTTGAATAAAAAAGAGCAGAATGCTGTATTTTCTCATGAATTAGGCCATGTAGTGCATTCGGATTTTATTATCATGACTATAGTATTTGCGATCCCATTGGTCTTATTGACAGTTGCTCGATGGGCTTACTATGCTGGGATTTTTTCTAATAGGAGAAGATCAAGAAGTGATGAGGGAAATGCCATAGGTCTCATTCTGGTTGCAGTTGCAGTGTTATCATACTTAAGTTATTATTTGGGATATCTTATATCGCTTATCGTTAGCAGAATTCGGGAATATTATGCAGATGAACATAGTGCTGAAGTATTAGAGGACCCTAATGCTTTAGCTACTGGACTTGTAAAAATTGCTTATGGTTTGTTAGTGGATGGCGATATAGAAGAAAGGAATAAATCGAGAGTACGAGCTCTTCGAGGATTGGGTATTTTCGATCCAGGAGCAGCTAAAGGTTTAGGTATTATCAGTGTGAGTACTACAGGTGTTTTGAAAATGGAAGCGATTCAAAAAGCTGCCGCTTGGGATTTATATAATCCATGGGCGAAGTATTTTCAAGTATTTTCAACACACCCATTACCAGCAAAAAGGATATTGCGTCTAAATATGTTGTGCCAACTCTATGGAGTTAAACCTGAATTAGATTTTTCTGATGCTAAAAAGTTGAAAGAAGAACAAGCGGGAAAAACTTTATGGGATCAGTTTCTTGGGGATGTATTAATAAAATCACTCCCTACATTAATCTTTCTTGCATTGCTTGGAATGACAATTGCATGGATATTTAGTTTTGTGGGTTTCTACACCCTAACTCTATTAACTACACGGAGTATAATATTTATCTGGGCAGTAGGATTCTTCCTAATTGGTCTTGCTTCCCTTGCTAAGACCAGATTTATGTACCGAAGCGGATTTCAAAGAAAACAAGTTGTTGATCTTGTCACCAATGTTAAAGTGAGTCCAATAAGATCAGTCCCCGCAATTATAGAAGGTACTATTGTTGGACGTGGTGTCCCAGGATATGTCTTCAGCGAAGATATGTATTTTCAAGATGAGACTGGTCTGATGTACGTTGATTATCGTTTTGGGATATGGATAGTTGATCTGATTTTTTCTTTAAGAACTGTCAGAAGGTTAGTAGATCAAAGAGTAAGGATAACGGGTTGGTATAGACGTGGTCCTTCTCCATATATCCAAGTAGATACTATTGAGTCTGAATCTGGAAGTAGACATCGAAATTATGCGAAGCATTTTAGATATGTTTGGGTAGCACTTGCATTTATCATTGGTATTGTTTTTCTATACTTTTGGTTTTAAATTTTAATTAAATTTTTTTTTCATTATCTTACTTTGAACAATCTTAAAGAATTACAATTATAGAATTTAACCTAAAAGGTTATTAGCTTTTGTTCTCTTAATAACATAAAAAGTTCTAGGTATTGAAAGATTATGGCTGAAGAACCCCAACTTCCTCCAATCCCTGCAATAGGTGAAATATTAGATCGGAAGAAGAAATTTGTAGAGAAAAAGCACACTGTTATTAAATGTAAAGCTTGTAAGGAAACAATCTCCCAAGAATTCAAGGAGGGGGATTTTGTGTTTAAGGAATTGAATGGTGAAGAATGCGAAAAATGCCACCAGAAGGAATCCTTAATAATTATAGAAATTTATTCTGAATGGATTGATCCAAAAAAAAAAAAAAACCGAAGTAAATAACAGGTTTATTTTATATTCTCTTTCTGTTAACAAAAATATAGATACATCCTAAGATTACTCCTACTCCCACTAATAAAGAAACAACTCCAAGTATTAAAATCCCGAAAATGGTTGCATCTAGAAAGTAATATAAGTAATTACCAGTAAAAGTGCCATGAATAAAAGCAAATACTAAATAACCGATTGGATAAATAATCCAATAGAGCATGTAGCTCCATTTATACCTTTTTTTGTTTTCCGTTAATACCCAATCTATAATGAAGGCAATCGGCGTAATATAGTGCAAAACAAGATTACTAAAAGCTGCAAATCCTGTGGGGGTGTACATCCAACCCAATAGAACCGCAAAAAACAAGAAAGTTATTGTTATATAGAGTGTAAAAGCACCTTTTAGAGGACCCATTATTTTTTCAAGTGTTTCTGGTTTATTGTGCCATATAATTGCTAATGTAAGCCAGATAGTAACCATTAGGTTTGTTTGCATAGTAAATGATTTGAATCCATTAAACCAAGGGAGAAGTTCTCCTGATGCAATCGTGTAATTAATTGCACCAGCGATGATAGTGAACCAACTTAATGCAGCAAATATTATACGATAAACTAAGATTGCTTTTTCATTCATTTTTTAATAAACTCCTAAATACATCGTATACTACAATTGAAAGGAAGGGTAAATATAAAATAATTACTGTCTCTCAGAACCCCACTGAGATTTATTTTTCTAAACCTAACATCTTAATTATACGATTTGCCATAGAATAAGGATCTAAGGACTTTTGAATAACTTGATCAATATACTTATCAATTTCAGCATCTGTATTCATCAAATCTTCAATTTTTTTTGTTAATTTGTGCCTTAAAATTTGGATTGATTCAGTTTTTATCCGGTTTTTTAAGTAATTTGAAATGATACCAGATTGCTGTAAGAAGAGTTTATGCTTCTCTATGAGTTTAAGCAAGATTTCAAAATTCTCTCCTGTTTTCGAATTTACTTTCGATATTTCTGGTGTCCATTGAGTAATTTTGGCAAATTTTTCATCGAATTCTGCAGATTCGTATTTATAACTTGATTTGAACTCGAGCATCTGCATAATGTCAGATACCTTCTTATCTGCTCCCGGTAAATCCATTTTATTCACAACAAAAATATCAGTTATTTCCATTATCCCTGCTTTGATAGCTTGAATATCATCTCCCAAACCTGGAACTACGAGAACCAACACAGATTGAGCTGATTTAAATATATCAACTTCTGATTGGCCTACTCCTACCGTTTCAACAATAATGATGTCGCACCCATATGCATCCAATATCTTTATTGTATCTTCTGTAGCTCTTGCTAAACCTCCTAATTGTCCACGATTTGCCATACTTCTTATAAATACATTATCTAGTGAAAAATGTTGTTTCATCCGAATTCTATCTCCTAACAAAGCCCCACCAGTTAGAGGAGAAGTAGGGTCAACACAGATTATCCCAACTTTTTTACCTTCCTCAATAAAATTCTTGGTCAGGGTTGAGATGAATGTTGATTTTCCTGTGCCTGGTGCTCCAGTAATACCGAGAATGTAGGCTTTACCAGTATGCTGATAAATGGAATTAACGACTTGTTCTGCTGCTTCAATATCATTTTCTACTATAGTAATTAATCTTGCAGCAGCTCTTGTATTTCCTTTCAGGAGTTTACTAATTAAATCGGAGTGATCCATGCTAGCTTTATCTTTTCAAATTGTTTTTCACAAAATCTACTATTGTGTTCAGATCTGTACCAGGTCCGTAAAAACCCATTAGACCATGTTTTTCCAAAAATGGTTTATCTTCATCTGGGATTATTCCACCCACAGCTACAAGTACATCATTAATCCCTTGTTCCTTTAGTTTGTCCATTATAATGGGACATAATGCATTGTGGGATCCTGATAAGATGCTTAACATTACCGCATCAGGATCCTCTTGAACAACTGTATTAACAATGTCATCAGGTGTTTGATGGATGCCTGTATATATTACTTCCATTCCTGCATCTCTTAATGCTCGTGCGATTACTTTAGCTCCTCTATCGTGCCCGTCAAGTCCGGGTTTACAAACTAGAACCTTTATTTTCCTTTTCTCACTCATTTTCCATTATCTCCTTAAAAAATAGAATCCTCATGATATGTTCCAAATACTTCTTTTAACGTGTTTATAACCTCTCCAATAGACGCATACACTCTTATAGCATCAATGATGTAAGGCATTAAGTTTTCAGTACCCCTTGCTGCGTTTTGCAATTTCTCAAGTTCTTCTTTAATTTTGTTGTTATCTCTCTTTTTCTTTATAGTATTAAGTTTCTTACTTTGCTCCGCAGCAACTTCTTCATCGATTTTTAATAAAGGTATTGTAGATTCTTCTTCCTGCTGAAATCGATTTACAGCAACTATTACTTTTTCCCCATTCTCGACTTCTTGCTGATGTTTATAAGATGCATTCGCAATTTCTTTCTGAAAGAAATTTGCTCTTATGGCAGGAATTACTCCTCCCAACTCCTCGACTTGTTCGAAGTAGTTTTCAGCTTCTTCTTCCATTTTATTTGTAAGCCACTCCACATAATAAGAACCAGCTAAAGGATCTACTGTCTCCGTGACTCCCGATTCATGTGCGATAATCTGTTGAGACCTCAATGCGATTTTTACAGCTTTTTCAGTAGGAAGACATAGGGCCTCGTCAAAAGAATTTGTATGCAATGACTGAGTTCCACCCAAAACTGCCGCTAAACCTTGAAGGGTCACTCTTACAATATTGTTTTCTGGTTCCTGCGCAGTTAAAGACACGCCAGCAGTCTGGGTATGGAATCGCAAGCGCATTGATTCTGGTTTTTTAGCACCGTATTTATTTTTCATTCTTTTTGCCCATATTCTCCTTGCCGCTCTATATTTGCAAATTTCTTCAAAAAAATTATTATGTGAATTAAAGAAAAACGATAAACGAGGGGCAAAATCGTCAACATTTAAACCCCTTTCAATACCTGCTTCCACGTAAGCAAATCCATCTGCTAGAGTGAAGGCTAATTCCTGAATTGCAGTAGAACCCGCTTCCCGAATATGGTAGCCACTAATGCTAATGGTATACCATTGAGGGACATATTTTGTACAAAATTCTATTGTGTCAATGATTAACCTCATTGATGGTTCCGGAGGAAAGATCCATGATTTTTGAGCAATGTATTCCTTTAAAATATCATTTTGAATAGTTCCTCTTAGTTCTTCAGGAGAGTGCCCCTGTTTTTCTGCAGTTACAATATACATCGCAAATAAAATTGAAGCAGGAGCGTTAATAGTCATGGAAGTACTTATTTTTGAAAGATCAATCCCACCAAATAGAGTCTCCATATCCTCCAATGTATCGATTGCTACTCCTTCTTTCCCAACTTCTCCTAATGCTTTCTGATCAGTTGCTTCAACTCCGTAAATAGTGTGTAAACTAAACGCAACGCTCAATCCAGTTTGTCCATGTTCTATTAGAAATTTATACCTTTCATTAGTTTGTTCAGCGGTTCCAAAACCAGCAAATTGTCTCATCGTCCAAAATTGTCCTCTATACATATTTGGATATGCACCTCTTGTATAGGGGTATTGTCCTGGAAAACCTAAAGCCAACTCATAGTTTAAATCTTTAACATCATTTGGAGTATAGAGGCGTTGAATTTCAATATCAGATAAGTTTCTAAAACTTTTTTGCCTTTCTTTTTTATCTGAGATACTATTTTGCCATTCTTCCATATCTTCTTCTATTTTATCGAATTCCGTCATAAAAATCTTTCCTCAGAAGTATTTTTGGTTGTGAATAAAATAACATATAATTGGTTAAACTCAAGTATGATAAGAGTTTGTAATTATATTAACTTTTATTTGCAAGATATTCTATTTTAACATGTTTTTATTAAATACTTCCAATGGATTAATTCCCCTTTCTTTTAGAAATCGCATGCCCTGATCTCTTGGATCCTTTGGGATATCTTGTTCTCCTTCACGATGAATTAAGAATGTAGCACCATTTTTACATTTATGCGCACAAACACCACATCCAATGCAACGTTCAGGATCAAATAACAATTTTTTATGATTAACTGTAAGAGCGTTCATCGGACATAACCTTGCACAGAGTCCACAAACAATACACTTCTCAGAATCAACTTCTCGGATATAATTTGATGGTTGATGTCCTCTTGGGATAATTCCTGGCATTTTAACAACCGATTCTAAAAATAAGCAACAACATGAGCAACAATTACAAATTGTATCCATCCTACCTTGTGTATTGGAAATTCCATGAACCAATCCCTCATCAGCAGCCATTCTTAGGATTTTTAAAGTTTCTTCCTTAGTAATCTCTCTTCCCAACCCGTTCTCCACAGTATATCTGCCAAGAGTATCAAAATGTAAACATCTTTCCAAAATGTGGTTACACTGCTTAAAATCTTCATCCAGATTATGTCTGTGACTGCAGGGGCATGCTGAAACCGAATAATACTCGAAGTTGTCTATAACCTTTATAATGTCCTCATAGGGCATAACTTGACGCGTATCTTGAATAGTCTGGTTTATTGGGATTGCTCGAAGTCCTT
Organism: Promethearchaeota archaeon; assembly: GCA_016839845.1. Next base: position 5,547 of record JAEOTL010000187.1, on the reverse strand, counting down.
GAGTGTCATGACCTACAAATTCTTGTGCGTATGTTTCAATATAATATTGGTTTAATAAAGGGGAAATCTTTCTATTCAATTTATCATTCTTTCCCTTCCACCCTATCGCTCGATAAAAGACGAAAAGACTGTCACATAATGAATATCTAATATCATCCCGTCCTTCATGACGAAATATTATCCCATCCCGCGCAAATTTATCAAGCTTCTTTATTAACTTTTTGGGGGGCATCCCTAAATTTGCGGAGAGTTGTTCAGCAGTATGTCCTATAAACGGGATTTTAGAAAGGAATTGAGCTTCTTCTGGTTTAAACCTTAATTTAAGAAGAGGTATCATATGTTCTGATTCTGGCAGTCTGATAATCCAATTCCTAAAATGTTCTATTAAACCGTTATACTGAGTATCTTCTGACATTAATATCACCAAATTCCATTAAACTGCAAAATATTAAATGGTTTATAAAAATCTGTATTGAATCAGAAAAGGATAGCCTTTTAATTTTCTCCAAGTGATTTAAGTTTAATATAAATGAAAAATGAAAAATAAATCATAATGAAGCTAATCTATCTTGGATGTTTGAGTAAACGGTTATATGAATCCACTTGTAAAAATGCAGTAAAGTTGATACAATTCTTAGATGAAGACTACATAGTAATGGAAGATGCTCCCTGTTGTGGTTCATTAGCATATCATATAACTTCTGACGAAATTATGAAAAAGCATATCGACTTTGTCAATGACTGGTTTAAAACTAACAATGTAACTAATCTTGTTACAATTTGCGCAGGATGTTATGCTTATTTTATCCGGTATTATAAAGAATTCGCTGGATCTGATTTTAGTGTCAACGTACAACATTTACTTCAATTTATTGCACAACCTGCAAATTTGGAAAAATTGAATTTAAAATATTCTGGAACTCCCTTTAAAATCAATTATCACGACGCTTGTCATTTACGAAATTCTTCCATCCCTATTATTGATGAACCTCGAATGATTCTAAACTCAATTGATAACATAGAATTGGTTGAGATGAACTTAAATAAAACTAAGAGTTTATGTTGCGGAGCAGGTGGAGGAGTTTATTCTGTTTTCAAGGAGAACAGTGATTACAGCGCAAAAGCCATTCTCGAAAATATGAAAAGAGGAAAAGCGCTATTAACGGCATGTCCCTTTTGTTATACAGCCTTAAATAGGGTAAAAGATGAGAACAATATAAAAAAACCAGTTATCAAATTTGAAGATTTTCTTATAAAACTAATAGAAGGAGTTGATCCCCTAGTTTGAGTGATGAAGGAAAAGAATTATACGACCATGTTAAAGAAAGAATAGATGTTTTGCATGAACCTGGAACGTTAGAGAGCAATTTTGGCATATTTTGGAAGTTTGCAAGTTCTATCAAAACAAGGCAACATGATATGAAGTACATATATGATGACTCGAGTCGAGAGTTTGTCGAAAAGTATAGAGATCGATTGATAGCAATGAAAGACGAATTTCTCCAAAACATGGATTACTATGTTGAGAAATGTATTAAGATTATGAGAGAAACGAATAATATGACTGTCCATTACGCAAAATCAAACGAGGAAGCTCAAGAGATTTTCATGAAGGAGATTGGTGATATGAAGGTTATCTACAAATCAAAATCGAATGAAGCAAAAGACATTGGCATTCTTGACACCTTAAGGGAAAATAACATAACCGTTAAAGAAACTGATTTAGGAGATGTACTTGTTGAGCTTTTTGAGTATAAATTACCAAGTTTTGGAGTAGGTCCCGGAGCTCATTTTACAAAAGAAGATATTGTAGCTAAAATTAAAGAGAAGCATGGGGTTGAACTTGAAACTACAGCAAGTGCAATCGTAGAATACTATAGAGAAAATTATCGCAAGGAACTACTAAATGATGTAAAAGTGTCACTTACGTCCGCAAACGTTATATCAGCTGAAGATGGAACGATTATCTTAGGAGAAAATGAAGGGAATATCAGTTTATTAACCAGAGCTACCGAAAAACACATAGTTCTATGTGGGATTACAAAGATAGTACCTACAATCTTAGATGCTATACTTGTCGCAAAATTACAGACCCGAATTAATAACGTCTCTTTCAATTACATAAGTCTTATCTCGGGACCCTCTGCTACTGCAGATGTTCAGGGTGAAAAAGTACTTGGTATGTATGGCGCTAAAGAGGTAGTTGTTATTCTGGTAGATGATTGGAGAACAAAGGCATTGAAAGAAAATTTGCTTTACAAAGAGTTCTTAAAATGCATTGGATGTAGAACATGTAATTATATATGTACAGCTTCACGGGCTTTTGGGAATATATATGCATCAAAATACGGATTGGGTGCTGATGGGATTATACGGGCTTATATCCATGATGGTATCGAAGCAGCCGTAAAATATGGACTGTTTTTATGCACGGGGTGCGAAAACTGTCGTCATTGGTGTCCTGTTTCAGTAAACATTGCAGAAATCATGAAATCCCTCAAGAAAGAAGCAACTAAAGCAGGATTGTGTCCTCCTCCTCTAAAGGCGTATCAAGAAAAAATAATTAAAGATAAAAATCCTTTTAAGTAGTTTAATAGCACTATTTTGAACGACTTAAAATAAATTCTCCCAATTGTCCAAATTTTTTAATCTCAGTATATAGATTTGGAGAGGCTTCCTCTATATATGTCTTAAACGTTTCCCAGTTAGTTATTTTATCTTCAGGGGCTTTAGTTCTAAGCAATTTCATGGCTTCAAAATAACTTGGATAAATTAATACATTATTCATTCTGTTTGCTTTATCAGATAATAGAAATAAATAATAATCATCTAGATCCTCTGGATCCAGGACCCCTGGGGCTTTATTCCCATCACCAGCTCTACGGCCCCTTAGCATTTTAGTATCTACTTGCATCGGGAGGACCATATTAACAAGGATATTCTCTCTTTTATATTCTGTTGCTAGTTCTTGTTGTAATCCAACTACACCATATTTAGATGCCGTATATGAAGAAAAACCTCCCATAACGTTAGGATATACGGCGCTACCCGTAATGATGAATCTAGCCTTATTATTCTTATCTTCCTTGTCTAAATAAGGATATGAAGCCCTAAACGTGTGAAAAACTCCTAAAATATTCGCATTAATAACCTCCGCAAATCTTTCAGGAGGAGCTTCATGTGCATTTGCTCTCCATGACCTCCCAGCATTAGCAACTACACCATTTAAAAAGCCTAATCCTTCATGGAATGCCTTGAAAATGTCTTCAACGTCATTGTAATTAGTAATATCTCCGTTTTTTACAACAACTTTCACATTGGTACCTAAATTTTCAATTTCTTCCTTGACAGAATTTAATTGCTCTAAAGTTCTTGAAGTTAAGCCAATATTTGCTCCTTCTTTAGCACAAGCAAGTGCTACCGCTCTCCCAATACCTCTCCCGGAGCCAGTGATCACAACATTTTTACCTTTTAATAGCATAATAATCTTTAAATTTTGAAGGTTAAACTAATTAAACAAAAAAGCAGTATGTATTTTAAATTTTAAGATGCCTTGTATGCTTCTTTAATAGATGAACATCCCCCACATCTTACGCATCCCGCTTTATTTTTTAAAGGATTTACCCCATATTGCTTCAATAATTCAGCTGTTTTACAATAAATATATAATAATTCAATAAAATCAGTAGCCGGAAGATTTGATTTTCCTGGGATAGATCTTACAGGTGTTATATAAGGAATTACCCCAACTGAAACAATTTTTTCAATCTGATTAATAAAACTTGAAGGCTTTTCCCCAAATCCAGCTAATATGTAACTACTCACTTGATCTTTCCCAAAAACTTCAATAGCGTGTTTCCAATTGGTTTCAAATAAGTTATATGATAGACTGTATTTTCCTGGTGTAATCTCTCGTCTTAAGTCATCATCCAATATCTCAATATGGATACCTATAGTATCAGCACCAGCATCTCTTAATTTATTAATGTATTCTAAATCCTCTAAAGCTTCTATTTGAACATGTAATGGAATATCAGGATGTTTTTTTTTCACACCTTTAAGCATTTCAATGTATCTGTTAGCTCCTTTATCAATCGTTTCATCAGTCCCGCTCGTCAATGTCATATGAGCACATCTTCCTTCTTTCTTGGCTGCTGTAATAACTTCGGACATTTGTTGGGCATTTTTTTCCTCGATTGTAGCATCATTTTTTAGACTTACCTCAATACCACAGAAAGAGCAAGCTTCTCCACAAGCCCAGTAGACACATTTTTGGTAAATTGTACTGGAAAGACAATTTATTCCATGCACCAGTGCAATTTTCTTCATTGGGATTCCATCCGAAGTTTTAAATTCAGGATCGTAATAACGAGGATTTTTGATTAATCTAAGTTTTCCAAAGAACGCCTTTTTCTTCTCATTGTAGACTTCGAAATACCCTTTTTTATTTTCTTTTAGAAAAAGTTCAGTTCTGTCTTGAGTATTCCATAATGCAACATTTACCAATGTTTTCCCATCTTCTAACAGGAAATATCTCCCACCAGATGGGCCCGCACCTCCCTTTCTTCCATAATCAATCTCTATACCTTGAGCTTTATAGTGGTTGATTAAATCTTCATTTAGATATAGTCCTTTACAAAGTAGTTCAGTTTTTTGTTTTAACGCGGTTTCAGCATCGATCATGTTCCCAAAAATACTTGTAGGTATATCTTTAAAATCTATGTATGCTCCAAGATTTTTATATAAGTTGTTAATCTAATATAAGTCAGCTTGAGTTTTTATTTAGATTTATTAAATGCTGATATATTCAATCTTTTCTAAGCTAGATTCAAAAAACTTATTAGATTTAAATTATTTTTGATAGTTAACCTTAATATTGCATTTTAGTATTAATCATCACTAATCTAAAAGCGATAAGGTAATTAAATTGAAAGGTGTATTATTATAGCTCATAAACGTCCATGGCACTGTTACTCGAAATGGACTAGACGTCCATACCAACACAAGAGAAGTAGTAATCATCGACGAGAATATGCTCGTGGAGGTGCTCAATCCAAGATTGCCCGTTATTGGGGTGGGAATAAAAGTATAGACTGGGAAGATTGGGAGCTTGTAGTTGGACTTAAAGTGAATCGCCAAATTCAAATCTCATCTAATACGTTGGAAGCAATCAGGATTACAATTAATGGTGCGCTCCAGAAGAAGTTAGGAAGACAAAACTTTCGATTACGCGTGCGTCCTAAACCATTCCAAAAAATTCGAGAGAATAAAATGATGTCTGTTGCGGGAGCAGATAGAATCCAAACTGGAATGCGAAATTCATTTGGAAGAACCACTGGGGTTTGCGCCCGAGTCAGAGCGGGTCAAGTTATATTAGATGTTGGAACACACATAAGAAACCTTCCAATTGTAAGGGATCGCCTTCGAGTTTCATCAATGAAGATTTCCAGTCCCTGTCAAATTGTTGTACTATCTTATAAAACCCCTGAACTTCTAAAACAATCAGGACTGCCTTTATATGATTCAAAAAAGAGAAGAGAAATCCCT
>JAEOTL010000186.1 GCA_016839845.1 Promethearchaeota archaeon | reverse complement strand
TGTTCCCTTTCTTTATCTCTCCCAATATCAGATAGGATTCGGAATTAATAAGGGGTGGGATTTTGCAGAATTAATGCCTGAAAGAATAGGATTTAGTGGTCTCCCGTATTATGCATGGATTGGTGGAGATAGATTAACAGCCACAACCCTACCACAAATACCCGGATATAATTTGTATCTTATTAGTTTCATTTCTTCTATTGCAATTTTTAGTGCTATCTATGTTCTAATCCGAAAAAAAAGGCTAAATTAAAAAAATTAAAATATTTCATTTTTTTTTAAAATTTTTACTTATTTTTGATTAAAATTTATAAAAATCCTAAATCTAATTTTCTATTTCTTAAGTATCCATCGTAGTGGTTTATTCATTGTGCTCTTACCGTCCCATTCCAAACAATTCTCTCGCCTTACAAAATTTTCCTTTTTTCCATTTATGAATATTGATTCTATGTTGTTTAACTCTTCTTTGCTGGCTTTAAAGACAATCTTCCAAGTTCCCTCTCCTTTTGGATCATACCAACCTGAATAACCCTCCTTAGTTTTTACTAATCCGATAAGGGGAGTCGAAAACTTATATTGTTCATACGATAGTATTGGATTTAATTCTACACCATCCTTGGTGAAGTTTATGCCCATTAAATGTTTAGTATTAAACAGAGGCCAAGCATGTGTATGTAAGTTAAATACTGGAAAATCCGTCCAATTAGTTATTACAGGCTCTATACTTTTACTGGTTTCCTTAAATTTTAAATCATCCGGAGTATATTTCTTATTTAAAAAGGTGTGACCAGGATATTTAGATAATTCAGAATTATAAGTATCTGGACCACTCCAGATTCCGTACCAGATTTCAGGGTAATTTTCTGCATGAAAAGCTAAACTACTTTTTTTCCATTCATCCCACGCCATATTTTTATCAATAAGAGATAATCCCCATACTAAAGTACCATTTATCGCAGGCCATATTCCCCCATTCGTCCCTTCCCCAATATTTCTCCTATGTTTTTCTAGTCCTCTAGATAAAATTCTAGCTCCTATTTTGGATGATTTTCTTAAAAGGTGATCAATTGATTGCAATAAAGCCTTTTTCTGCTCACGATTTAAAACATCTCCTATTATTGCCCAAGGTTGAGGTTCTAACCATAATTGTTCCTCACCTATCCACCCTAAATCTTCTGTGAGCCATGCCCGACTCAACCATTTCCCTGTCCACTGTTTTCTTACTGCGTTTCGCTGTGAATTAGACCACATAAGGGGCTTTTTAGCCAATTCCTTTTTTCCTAGAAAGTTCAGCATTTCTGAATATTTTTTAAGTGCATAGATTGCCATTGCGGCATTAAGAACACTTTCTCCCTGTTTTTCAATATCTTTATGTCTTTCTGGGGGTATATGTCCTAAAATAACATTATCATTCCAATCACCAGTGGATAACCTTATTAGCCCATGTTGTCCAGTTCCCGTTTTCTTAACTAAATGGTTGTAACATCGTTCCAGTAAATCAGATACTTTAACCTTTTCAGTATTCGGGTGATAAATGGGATAGGCTGAGATATATTCATCAAGAAATTCGATATCTCTAGTTCCAAGGATATATTCACTGGTCAACCATAATAACCACAATTCCAGATCGCTTGGTTTCAATGGAATTGGAAATATTTGACCATTTCCAGTAATGGCACAATGAATTCTTCCACTAGAATTTACCATTTTTAATGTATATCTAATTATGCTCTTTACGATATCAGGTTCAATAAAAATAAAGGGTAATGCATGCTGTAAAGGATCCCGTGCGGCTCCTTGGAAACCTATAATATACTGATAAATTTGACCTTGAGAGAGAATATGTTCCTTGAAAAAATTATCATATGTCATGGCTCCCCGTAAATAATAATTATGCCACATTATTTCTCGATGTACCCAGGGTTCATCTTTAATTGCTAATCTAATGCTTTTTTCCCCCCAGCACCTAGAAGATCTATTTAATATTTTCGTATAGTTTTTACTATATTTATCAATAAGATCTTTAATTTCATATCCATCAGGGGTGTATCCATACAAAAAATAAATAGATTGACTTTCTCCTGGTTTTAAGTGGATTTTTCGTTCGAGTAACATCGCGCTTTCCTTTCCAGATGATCCTAAATTCATTTTCAAACCATTTAAAAGACCATCGGGATGCAACACACCACCTTCGCCAAAAAATTCACCACCATTAGTACTAATAGTATCAACTGGTGAATCTAATGATATCAAGAAGGTATTTGGGGGATTATAATCTTCAAATGAAGGTTCAGTATTTTTAATATTATTTAAATCTTTTATCCCCTCAATATACTTTAATTCTTGAAGCCCCACATTTTCATTGATTACCTTAAACTCATGGATAAATTTTTCACTAAATTCCCGCCGAATATCTCTTGGGTGCTTTTGTATATTCTTTGCTGCTACTGCTGCACTGTACGCCCTGAATGAAAACTGGTACATCTGAACACCCCAATATTCAATCCAACTCAAATTCACACTTTCTTTTCGATTGTTGGTAATTAATATTCGAGAGATTAAGACTGGATCATCTCCGAATGGAGCAAATATAATCTGATTGACTGTAAATCCATGACCTTTTACCTTTTTCTGTAAATATCCCACTCCAAATATCCTTTCAAAAGAATTCCCATTTCCAGGATAAAATGTGCTAAGAAATGAAGTTCCATCGGTAAGATATCCAAAACCTCCTGCATAATACCCATGCTCAGGATTAAATTCATTTAAATATTTAGGACTTCCTTCATCTTGTCTTACCTGAATATACCCATAATTTGATGCCACACCGACTAGTCTATCATTACCAACTTGATGTAAATGTTCTGTTGGGAGACGCCACTTCTTATCCATGGGGGTAATTGCTTTAGGATCATTTACTTGATCACAAGTATAATGATAAGCAGGTAATCCAAACTCATCTTCAATCCATTCACCAAAATAACCAGAACCAAATGATTTTTTTTCCATTTTTATTACTTGTGAGCATTAAATTACTTTTATGACAATTACTTTGAATTTTTTTGACTTCAATCAATCTTTTCGGTAAAAGAATAAGTTAAGCTGCATTTTTTAAAGGATAACCCCCAAATCGATTAACAGCAGCAATCATCCACTTTAAGCGATCAACAGATATTTCTGGATGAAAATTAGCAGGAGATATAATGAAGCCACCGCCTTCTCCCATTGCAGTAATTGCATCTAATACTGCTTTTTCAACCTCCTGTTTTGTTGCTTTATATAAAGTGTATCTCGTATCTATATTACCAGATAAGCATAACTTATGTCCAACTTTCTTTTTTACTAAAACAGGATCTACATAGGGGAGTTCCAGGCACTGTAATCCATCAAAACCAGATTCTATAATAAAATCTAGAAGTGTCGTGATATCTCCATCTGAGTGTAACATTATTTTCCCTCCCCAATCATGAACGGCATTTGTAACCTCTTGATAGCATGGTAATAGATACTGATCAAAATATTTTGGATTTACCATTGGACCCGTTCTAAAGGCTAGATCACCGCCCTCAACAAAGATTTTTGCCCCACAATCTGAATATGCTTTAAAAGCCGTTAATACGAATTCAGTTGTAAAATCAAAACGTTCTTTGATTAATTTTGGATCATTTTTTAAAGCTCGAGCAAAATTATTCATTCCCATCCCCTGCCAAACCGGAGGAAACACCGAAGTTAAAAGATTTTGTGCCATAAAACATATTTCGTCTCTAATATCTTTACAGTTTCTTAAAACTTTTTTATAGAATTTTTTTGCATCCTGATAAATTTCTTTAAAATCTGGCTTTGAAAAAGACTCCCAATCTTTTCTATCTTTAATCATTCCTCCATAATAATCGGGATATATGTTGCCATCGATATCTCTTATTTTATGTTGTTTACCAAAAATATCGATGAGTTCTGACCTACTTTCAAATTTGAAAGGAATATATCCTAATCCGCATCCATCAAACCCAAGAGTGTAAGCTGCTCTAATTGCTTTTGAAAAGAAAGATGCTTGATTATCCGTAGCCAATGGATTAATTCTATCCTGCCAATCATTTGGGAAATTTTCAACCAACTTATCAAGATCTTCAATCGCGTTGGTTGTTCTATCTAAAATTTTATCAGCAACATTACCATCGATATTAATGGTATGTGTAGGGATAACATCCGGTTGTTCGAGATTTAATGCTGCCCAAATGCGTTCGAAACTATTCATAATTATAAATTACTTAGAACCGTAAATTTTAAACTTATTCATATCACTTACCACTTTTCGATTTTTAGTTTATGTACCAGCTAATCTTTTCGGGAATTTTGTTTGCGCCTTGAGATTTTCCTGTAATAGTTTATTTACTAATTCAAATCGTTTTTCTTCAAAATTTCTTTCATCCCACAAATTACGTAATTCATGGGGATCAGCTTTGCGATCATATATATCTCCAAAATCACTTAACCCTTCATATAAGGTTAATTTAAAGTCTTTGGTAATTAAATGTCTAACCCTCGCTTGAATTACTCCAACTTCATCATCATGCTCTATAAAACAAGAGTCCCTTATTTTCTTCTTTGGATCTTCTAGAACGGGAGTCATATTATATCCTTGCATATCAGGAGGATGCTTCCGCGCATATATGTTTAACAAGCTCAAAATTGTTTTTGGTAGATCAATCGAACTTATTAATGAATCTGAAATAGCTGGTTTTGTTACCCCTGGCGCTTTAACAATAAGTGGTATTTGAAGTACACCATTAAAAGGTGCCGGTCCTTTGAATAATAGTCCGTGATCCCCCATAAAGTCACCATGGTCACTTGTAAATATAACTAATGTGTTGTCAGCATATCCTAATTTATCTAATGAGGCTAAGATTTTACCAATGCTATGATCAATAAGTGCGATGGTCCCATAAGTAAAAGCCGTAAATTTCTTAGCTTCTTCCTCATTTGTTTCCCTTAATATTGCACCAGGCATTACATTAATATAGGGTGCTAGAAATTTATGAGCACGTAAATTTTCAAGATCATCAAAACTAATAGGTAATTCAATATCTTCAGGTTTATACATATCTCTATACTTTCCAGGAGGAAACACACTTTGGTGAGGATCGGGAAAAGAACAGTGTATATAAAAGGGACTATTCCCATAATGTCCTTTAGCGTGTCGTTCAAGGAATGCGATGGTACGTTCTTCTACATAAGTGGTAGAATATAGTTCAATAGGTATCTCATGTTCACAAAATATGGAAAAAAAGTTAGCGAGATCTTTCCACCGATTTCTCATATTTTTAGCAAGGTGAGGTGCTCTCTCTTCTAACCAATCTAAATAATGTCCTGCTAAGCATGCTCCATGTCCTAAAACAGTTTCAACTTCTTGATATCCATAGTAAGGAATAGGAAAATTTTTTCTCACGGGATAAGATTTATCAGGGAAAAAAACCCAGTCATTAAAAGATTCTGTAGATTTATAATCAGTTCGAAATGGTAATGTATTAAATTGATGATGTAGTTTTCCAAAAGCAGCAGTTATCCATCCTCTATTTACAAGGGTTTGAGTTATTGTAGGAACATCCTCAGATAATCTCATTCCATTACTCCTTACCCTATGAACGTTAGGATATAACCCTGTGAGCAGTGTCGCTCTATTAGGCATGCAATAAGGACTAGTGCAAAATGCGTTAGTAAATCGAACTCCTTCACTCGCTAATTTATCGAGGTTTGGTGTTTTTAAAATAGGATTTCCAGAACAGCTCAAATGATCCGCACGCTGTTGATCTGTTATTATGAACAAAACATTCATTTTTTCGCTAATTTTCACCATCCCCGAATATTAAAACTATTTATTTGTTTTATCAGTAATTCTAATAGCTTTATAAAATAACGATTAGTTATACCAAATTAACCAAGATATTCAATCTCTCCTTGTAATCTAATATCTCGTGATGAGCTTCCAATGAGAATTTTGAATAAACCTTTCTCAGTGATCCAACAATTACTATTTTCATCAAAGAAGGAAAGATCATCATTTGTCAATTCAAATCTAACCGTTTTCTTCTCTTTCGGATCTAATTTTACCTTTTTAAATCCTTTAAGCTCTTTGAGAGGTCTTTCTACACTGCATTCAACATCTTGGATATATAATTGGATAACTTCCGCCCCAAGCTGCTCTCCAGAATTTGTAATATCTAATGATACGTAAAAGGGGTCACCGCTGGATATTTTATCAGGGTTTATCTTAATGTTCTCGTACGTGAATTTAGTATAAGACAATCCATAACCGAAAGGAAATAGAGGTTCTATATTTTTGGTATCAAAATGACGATATCCTACAAATATCCCCTCATTATAAAAAACTTTCTCATCACCGGGATATGTTTTCTCAGAAGTATGTGCGGGTGAATCTGAAAGCATTCTGGGAAAGGTAACAGGTAATTTTCCTGAAGGATTTACATCACCAAAAATAATATTTGCTATAGCGCGACCCGATTCCATTCCACCATACCATGCCTGTACCACAGTAGGAACCTTCTCAATCCATTCAATCATTGAAATTGGGCTACCACCTGTAAGGACTACAATCGTTTTCGGATTTTCCTTCACAGTGTTATTAATAAGTGTTATCTGTTTTTCAGGTAATTCAAAAAAGTCTTTATCATCCCCTTCCACATCCATCCCCTTCTTATGTCTTAATCCTGCAAAAATTATTGTTATGTCTGACTCTGAAGGTTCCTTAATTACTTCTACTCTCTCTTTACACTTTTCCAGTATTCCTTCAATTGGCTTAATTTCGTAGGGAGGAAAATTCGTAGAACTACCAGCACCTAAATACGTTCTTTTATTTGCTGTTGGTCCGATTACCGCAATTCTATTAATTTGTGTTATATTTAAGGGTAGTAAATTTCCTTCATTCTTTAGTAGTACAATCCCTTCTTCCGCGATTTCACGAGCTAAAGCTTGATGTTCAGGAGTATTTCGACTACCTTTTGGTAAAGCACTTTCGTCATCAAAAAGCCCCACCAGAAACATCACCCTCAATAATCGGCTGATATTATCATTAAGTGATTCTTCTGTAAATTTTTGGTCTTCATAAGCTTTGGATAAACTTTGGATTTCATATTTGATCGCTAATGGCATTTCAAGGGTTAATCCCGCATTTATACAACTTTCTGGGCTCATAATATATCTAGTAGCCCCCCAATCTGAAACGACAAATCCTCTAAAACCCCATTCATCCATTAGTACCTTTCTTAGAAGATATTCATGTTCTGAACCATAAATTCCGTTTACTTTATTATAACAACTCATTACTGACCATGCATCTGCTTCTTGAACTGCTGCTTTAAAAGCGGGGTAGTAAATCTCTTGCAGAGCTCTTTCACTGACTACTGAATCAACTGTGAATCGATTTCTTTCTTGATTGTTACAAATGAAATGTTTTATACAAGCAGCTATTTTTTGACTCTGAACTCCTTTTACAGTGACCACGGCTAATTTCTTATTTAAATACGGATCTTCAGATTGATATTCGAATGTTCGACCACACATAGGGGTTCTTTGAATATTAATTCCAGGTGCGAGTAGCATATGTGCTCCTACATCTAATAGTTCTTGAGCAATTGCTACCCCAAATTTCTTGGACAAATCAAGATTCCAAGAGGCGGCTCGACAGATAGCTGAAGGAAAATAAGTAGATTTTATTCCACCTTGTCGTCCTACTCGCACACCATGGGGTCCATCATGCATTTCAAAAGACTTAATACCTAATCTCTCTATTTGTTGTGTCCACCAAGAATTAATCCCCGAGGATAACGTAAATTTTTCTTCTAAAGTTAATCTACCAAGTAAATCCTTTACTCTCTCTTCTAGATTAAGATTGGCATTCATAAATGGTAATTTTGATAATTCAGAATTTTCTAAATCTTTACTCATTTCAGCATCCCCTTTTTTATGAATAAAATATTATTTAAAAAAATAAAGATTTTGATATTAAAGAAAATTACTAAATTCCCTATTTTCGGACTCTAACATTTAATGGTGTTTATGCATTAAGAAATACTCAAACATCTTAATCCCATGTGTTTTCATTGTTCTTGGCTTTTTTGCTTTTTCTCTACCGTATTTTTCAAAGGATAACTTGATAATTCAAAATGTTGAAGCAGATCTAACTTTTAATGGTGATAATGCATATCAATACGTTCAGGATCAATTGGATATAGGTTTTCGCATCCCTGGAACCCAAGAAAGAATAGATTGTGCGAATTACTTTATCACTAAGTTCTTAGAAATTGATGGTAATTTCTCATATGTTGAACATAATTTTACAACCCACCTTACTGATTGTCAAAACATACTCTTCAAATTGAATGAACAGCATGAGAACATTGTCATTTTAGGAGCACATTATGATTCAAGAGCAAGAGCAACACGTGATCCCTCTCCTTTGAACAGAACTGATCCTGTACCAGGAGCTAATGACGGAGCAAGCGGTTCTGCAGTTCTAATTGAATTGGCAAACTCTTTATTTCAAAATAAGGATGATCTATCTGCTCAAATCTGGTTTTTATTTTTTGATGCAGAGGACCAAGGATTTGATAATGATTATGGAATAGATGGGTGGAGTTGGGTTGAAGGTTCCATTAAATTCGTAAATGAAATAGACAACTTTTATAACTCATTATCAGAGACGTTAGAATGCATGATTTTACTTGACATGGTTGGGGGTACGAATTTACAATTTATCGATGAAGGATTCTCAACTTCTTCTTTATTGGATGAAATCTTTGCCGTGGGTAGAGGTTTAGGATATACAGCACAATTTCCTTCCAATCCAACTACGGGTTCAATTCTTGATGATCACAAGGCCTTTGTAGATATTGGAATTCCCTCGGCTGACTTGATCATAAATTTCTGGAACAATCCTAACTGGGCCTATCATCATACCGTACAAGATGATTTAACTAATGTTGCTAATAGTAGTCTTGAGATAACAGGTAGAACTATTGAACAATTCATAAATAACAATTATTTAGAGCCACTGAATCAGTATTATGAGGGTAACTATCCATGGACAGTAGATATAGATAAACCACAATTAGATATTCTGGTATACTTTATCATAACTATAGGTGCTATATCGATAGTAATATTAAGTATTAATTATGCAAAATCAGAACGGTAACCAGAAGGATAAAAAAGCTGATTATGACTAATGATCACATTCCCAATAGTAATGACCATATTTTGATTTGAATTCTTCTGCAGCTTCATTTATTTCTGGTCGAATAAATTCATATCCATCCTTTATCGTTTCATATGTAACAGGTAATTCTCCCAACATTTCACCATCAACCTGACATAAATAGGGATCATCCTCAGGGTTCACCATCTCAATCCTAACCTTCTTACTTTGGTGTTCGATAACATTCGGATGGGGTAGTAATGAGCCACTATACATTCTTTTAAATTGAAGTAATAGTTTGAGTTTTTTAATGTCTACTATACTAATATCAAACAAACCGTCATCAACCATGGCCTTTTGACATACATACATCCCACCCCCATATGATCCACCATTCCCTACTGCGACCAAATTAGCTTTTCCTTCGAAAGTATCACTATCCATTGTAACTCTAATTTCTTTGCTTCTCCACGCAAACAATGCTTTTAGGACAATTGCATTATAATTTTTCTCTTTGTTCTCATTAGCTCTTCGAGCAACTTCTGCATCAAATCCCTGACTTCCCACACCAAGGAAATATCTTCTAATCCCATCGTCCTTGAGTGCTAAACCTATATCCGATTTTCCAGTGAAATCCTCAGCAATTATTTCGCAAGCCCTTTTAATATCCGGTTTAATACCTATTACTGCGGGAACATCATTTCCCGATCCCATCGGGATAAACCCAACCAATGCACCTGAATTAGAAGTCACTACTCCATGAAGAACTTCATTGCAGGTTCCGTCACCTCCCGCCCCGATCACACGAAATCCTTCTTTTGATAACGATTCTGCTAATTCTATTGCATGCCCAGCATATTCAGTTTTAAACAATTGGTAAGATATGTGTAAATTATCTAATTCCTCACTAACAATATCTATAGGTTTTTTCCCTTTTTGAGGCGTTCCCGCAATTGGATTGTAAATTATTGCATAATCAACCATTTTTATCAGCTCAGTTTTTAGATAATTGATTTCGAAATTTTAAATAATTATGATAAGACTTTGTATAGAAGTATATTTAAGGCTACATTTTTAATAGGATTTTAAGTTTTTGTTACTTCCACTCATAGGCACATCTGCAACAGTATTTTTTTTTGCCGTAAATACGAGGGTAGTCAAGAATTAGAACAGTTTTATCAGTTACTTCTCGAATTGATCCCTTTTCTCCGCAACTTGGGCACATTCTGCGTCCAATGGGGGATTCAATAATATCTTTGGTAATACTTTCAGAATCGGATTCTGAATAATCTTCAATTTCACCGGATTGTAGATTATTCTTTTCTGAAAATGGTTCTGTCCCATGAAGAACACTCGTTTTCTCCATAAGATAATCTTCATTTACCATGATGATGTATCCTTTACAAATAGCCTCAATCTCCTCATTTCTTGGTAATCTGTTGTACTTTGCTTGAAAATTCTCAAGAAACTGTTGTGCATCTTTTATTTCGATCGTATAACCCTTTAAATTAATAAGTTCTATGATATTACGTATTATATCTTCTCTGATTGGAGCATTTACCTTTACATGAGTTCTCTCAAGCATTTAGAAGAACCAAACTCTACAATAGTTATTGAGTGAGATATATAGAATGATAATAATCAATTATCTATTGTTTAAAATATTAATGCAATTTTCTTGGAAAATTGTCGACATTAATCAAAAATCCGTATTCTAAAAACTTTGTTAGTTGTTTTTAACCACGAAATTACGTAATATAGTAAAAAGTAAGTAGAACATTTAAATTTGGCTTATTATTTAATAGTCCAAAAGACAGTTTGTTTTAATAGATGGAAAAAAAAAAAATTAAAGCCCCAACCGAACAAACAAAAGAGCACTCAACAAAAAGGAAAATAATTGTTACTGCAATATTACTAGTTCTTGCCTTTTCTGGAGCGTTTCTTGTTTATTTTGTTATGCAAATAGCATTAAACACTAATACTCCTATGGTTGTTGTGATTTCAGGGAGTATGGAACCGAATCTCCATAAGGGAGATCTGTTATTCTTAAAAGGAAGGGATGCTGAGGATATAAGGAATGGGACCATTGTAGGAAAAGAAGGGGATATAATAGTTTTTGATGCTCGAGGTATTCCAGGATGGATCCATGCACCTAACGATCCCATTGTTCATCGAGTTATTGACAAGAAATATGATAATGGTTGGTTTTTTCTCACGAAGGGTGATGCTAATGTCAACCCAGATAGTGAATGGGTCCCAGAAACTAAGATTATTGGGGTTGTGGTAGGTAGAATTCCATATATTGGGTGGGTAAAAATAATTTTAACGGATTCAGGGTTACTCATCCCTCTTCTAGTGATTGTCTCGTTTCTCCTCGTTATAAGCATAGTGTGGGATATTGTAAAAAAAGACAAGGAAAATGGGGATTCTAAGGAAGAAAAGAAAATCTATGTTAAGAAAAAAATTAAGCGAGAAATTGAACTCGATTTCACTCAGCCTGAATCTGAAATGATTTAGCATAAAATCAAATTTAGACTCCCAACTCAATTTTTCATACAATTAAAAAGCAAGAATCCATTTTAGAATATATTATTTTTAATTAAACACAATGGTGAGAAAAAAATAGCGTGGACTCCGCCAAGCAAATTTACTGTAGTTCTATCCTTTCTCTTTTTAGCAGGGGGCTTATTCATACTCATCGAATTAATCTTTGGAGTATTTGGATTAACGTTCCCCACAATTTCCCTCGGAACACTTATTTCCAATGAAGTTTGGGTAATTATAGGATTAATTTTAGTCTTTTTTGCTTGGTTTTTAATGTTATTAGGTGTAAGACTTAAAGGTATGTAAAAATCAAAACATCTTCTTTTTTTTTTATTTGAATTAATCACACCCATTACTAAATTCCAAATATTTTATAATTCACAAAATAAATTCATGTTATTAATTGGACAATAAAATTTAAAATATTTCTAAAATTTCTAAGAAAATGTAGTTGCCGTAATTTGAAATACTAATTACGTTAAAACTTCAATACGTTATACGTAAATGCAAGAATGCTAAAAGAGTAAGGAAACACTATAAAAAATTAAAAAACAAAAGAGGAAAATAATATGTCAAAAGAAGAAAATTCTGTCTTTGTTGGTCGTCGCCCAACCATGAACTATGTGATGGCCACTATGATGATCCTTAACAAAGGTGAAGTTTGTACCGTTAAAGCCCGAGGTCGAGCAATTTCCCATGCAGTTGATGTGTGTGAAATTCTAAGAAATAGATTCTTGAAGGGTACTGAATATGAGGACATCAAACTTAGCACTGAACAATTAGAAGGAGAAAATGGACAAAACAACAATGTTTCAAGCATTGAAATTAAACTAGCACCACCAAAGTAAATTGATTTACGTTTTCTCTTAGATTTAACCAATAAACTACAACACTCCTTTTTTTTTATACATTTTTTCTTTTATAGTTCCATTAAGGTAAAACTTTAATATAGTTCCTCAATCTTTTGCACCTAAGATATTTAAATTTACAGGAAACTCTATTTAGAGGGGCTTTTTTTGATGCTTTAATATCTTAAACTTCTACCTCATTTTCACTTGAAAAAAGGGAAATTAAAATTTTCTAGCCAAAATTACAAAGATTTAATAATACAAATAGAAAATAAATACATAACATCAAAAATATATTAAACTCAATTTAAAACCGTATTTTAAATACAATTTTAAATTATAAAAAAAATCTTAAAAAAAAGAGGTAGAAATCAACATGGCTAAGAAAAAATCCGAACCTTTGTACGTTAAGTCAAAAGTGAGGGAGTTCATTAAGAGCAAGGGCTGCAACACGAGCAGTGGCGTTCTCGATGGAGAGGCGTTAAATGCTATTATTACAGACCTTCTTGATAAGGCAGTAGCACGCGCCAAAGGTAATAATCGAAAGACTGTAAAGGCACGCGACCTTTAAGCAGTTTTTTAAACCCAATTTTTTTTTTATTTTATTCTAAATAAAAAATATTTACATTTCTTGTTATTTCTAAAAAACCAACTCAAATCATTTGAGGGTTGCCCTTTACTCTTTAAATAAGAATGATAGATTATAAGATTGAGTCTTATTTAGTGTAATTAAATAGTATCATAGATTATTAGGATCTAATGTAGAAACCGCAAAAATTTCCCACACAGGCATGCTATTAAGGTTCACTTTTTGAATTGCTCTTTTTAAGAGATAGTGATATTTTTTTGGGATGCCCTTTACAATATCAACCGTCTCACCCTGACCTGCTTCCTCAATCAATGGGAGACACCATTTTTGAGGTACTTTTGCATAAATAGATTCAATTAATATTAATTTTTGATATAATTCGTTAGATTCTTCCCCGTATTTGTCAATAATTCCATCTATATCTTCCCAAAAATCACTAAATACATTAGATTGGAATTTGTTAGAGTTCGCCTGGCTCTCTAATGGAATCTTATATTTATTTTCGAACCTATCTGTTATTTCCTCGGCAAGTCCGCTTAAAATTGGTTCGGTAGATGAACCAAGTGGCATCTGATAATCAATAATTAATACTGAAAAAACATGCTCTCCTGGGCTAAATCTGGCCTCCAAAGATCCAGATCGAATTAGTGATACTCCTGCGGGAAAATCAACTTCTTTTGCAAAATTATTGAGAGCAGTTAAGAATCCTGACATTAATTGATCCTTATCTGTTTGTCCAAAATCAACAATTGAATATTTATATAATAATAGTCCAGCATCTTTAGCAATAATATAAACTTCTACAGGATTCATATTTTTTCGACCCCAATTTAACTCTAATTTTCCCCATTTAACGCTTTTATGCCTATACTATTGATATTAGTACTCCTTTATATATTTCTATACATCAGAAATAGATTACAAGCTTAGTATAAAATAAGTCAATTGAATTTTCCCCTAACTAATTAATCTTGAAGGTGCGAATTATAAGAGGAAATCCCCCAAAATATTTGGTGAAGAAGATTTTTAACTCAGAGGAAGTTAGCTTTCTATGTAATTTCCCTGATAATAAGGAATTTATGATAAATTGAGTGAACTCATTCCGCAGTGTTTTAAAATCTCTTTTAAATTGGTCAATCTCCCGATAAATAAGAGCTTCTTCAAAATATCCCTTAATCATGTTGACAATTGGATTATTTAAAGTCTTTAGTTGTTTCTTTATCTCAATAAACGATGTGTGTTTAAAGTTTCGTGCAAAATATAGACAACAGTAGAACCCTATTTTGAATATGCTCTTTGTAAGCTCCCGCATGGCAATAATATCATCTTTTTCCCGTAAACTCTTTTCAATATGGTATATACCCCTTGCTATTATGTCATCAAAATCAAAATTCAGATGGTCAGAAGGGGGCAAACGATCTCGGATATCTGAACCATATAATAATTCCGAGTTTTCAGGATTAGTGAGTTCAATAAGAGCCCACTCATAATTAGCGACTGAAAACACCTTAAAGTTTTCCTTATTTTGGTACATCTTTATAGTATTATAACCAAGGAATACCTCAAATCCATTAATGGATCGAGGATAAAATCGCTTTTGCCAATCTTCTTCGGGAATATCATCAATAGACTTCACTATTAATATCAGGTCTATATCTGTTTTTGTCCATGAAATAGGGAGATTTCTGTCAAAAAAGCTTCCAATTCCATAGATCGATATAAGGTTCTCTGAATGATGAGATTTTAAACCTTGCACCATTTGCTGTAGGAGGGTTTTTTCATCAATGATAAGACCTTTCTTCTCCAAAACCCACGTTTCAAATATGAACAATTGAAAATCTTTCATATCTACTTTATGTTGTGATTTGAGGGTTGATTTTGGAATCCACTCTTCCTTTCCCGATTTAAACTTAATTAATAACGCTTTTTCAGTTTCTGCAACTAATTTTCCTTCTATTTTAGTTACCTTCTTGTTATTCATAATAGCTAAATTTTATCGTCTTAAATTTCTTAAACCAGTTTAGATTTTAAGGACATGGCTTGAAAACATATCAGCATTATGTATAATAGCAGTAAACCCATTCATTTGTATTGGACGATATTTACTCCATCCTCCGTGATGAAATACAATTGCTAGATACATCTCATCATCAAAAAATGACGCATGGTTCCGAAGATATTTCCTTATTACTGCGATTGCATTTTCCACATGCCCATCCTCTCCTGTTAATCCATACTTTATATGAAGCTCAGAGCGTATCGTTTTCATTTCCTGATACTCAGTCTGGAATGGAATGTTATTTAGCTTAAGTTTATAAATATAATAAGGAATTTTCCCAAAATCGTGACAGATTGCTGTTAGAATTAACCTTTTTAGTAAAGTTGCATTTCTTAAGGAATTAGCTAAGTAATAAGTATAATTAACAACAAGGAGAGTGTGATCATAAAGCCCACCATCATAATACCCATGAAAATCACCCAATGCTGCTGGTAGCTTTCTTGTCGCTTCTAAAATCGAAGACAAATCTTCTTGAATTGTTTTATCTAATTGTGCTTTCTCAAAAAAAAAATCAAACCCATACAGCTTGATCTTTATTAAATTATTTATCTTTTGGTTAATGAATAAGTTTGGTATTCCGAGAAATTTCATTAAAGACGTATCTTTCTCATTGAATTTTTTATCTGGCATGTCAATATCATTCCCGTTCTCTTATTTAAAATAGAAGACGCTTAGAGTTTTAAATCTAAGAATTAACCAGAAAATAAAGAATCAACACATTTTTCTTTAAATATCATGAATTCAATAAGCTATTAATAAAAAGTTAAATATACGTCTGAAAATTGTTAAATCTGTTAAGTCTCTATGGTTTATTAATAAAGAAGATATTTTAAGAAAAACACATACCCTTTCTCCTAAGATGAGTGGTGAAAAAAGAAAAAATCCCCTGAAAGAATGTGTAGAGTTTATTGAAAATAGAAAATTGGGGTATTCAAAAGAAGAAGAGCCCTATTCTCCAAGCCCAGAAGATGAAGTGTTTGAGATTCAAGAAGATAAAATATTTAAAATCCCACACTGCGATAACGTACGAAAAATGGGTTTTGTCGATGGGGGAAATGGCCCTATCTTAAGGAGTGCAGATTTTAATATCAGCTTAAATCGTGTAGCAGGTGTGCTTTTTGTTTCTAATGAATGGGCTGAACCTTCAAAAACACCTGTTAAAATTGAGTTTTATAGTGCGACCGTCTTAGATGTTTCTGATGAAAATAAATTATGTTATATTACACGGTTTTTTCCTCTTGAAGACAAGTTTTTAGAATATCTTCCCCAAAAAGAATTAATTTTTCCGATTGATGATCCTTCCATTCGGGAAGGAGGTTTCGGGTTTGCGGATATTAATGTTTTTGGGGGGATTGCAATGAGATTTGCTGAATGGACTTATGCAACCAAATTTATCAATGATGAATTAGATGAAGGGAATATTTTCGTTAGAGATGGTTCACTTCAGTCTGGCTATACAAATGAAACTGCTTTAGCTGAAGAATTATATAAAACTGCAATCAGTAAAGGAGTAACGGTCACAGGTCTTTCGAAAACTTGCAGATTGTTCACTCAAAAAGGAAATTCATTAAATTCATTAATTCACTATATTGGGAATAATAAATACCCAAATAACTCGTGGTATTACCATCCAATATACAGAATTACAAAATCTCAAGAAAGCGCCGATTTATATTTTGTGAAATTACACAAAAACTCATATTATTCATTTAGATTTGATATCTTGTTAGATCAGGCAGAAAAAATGTCTGATGATGATTGTGAGAGTGTGATTTCTAACCTTGCTAAAAATTCTAATGATTTATCTTACCCTGGATATCCTTATGGTCTTATTAAAGCAGATCAGCTAGCAGCGGTGAGATATAAAGAATTAGAACCCCAAAAGATCCAGCTACTTGCTGAATTTAATCAAGAAGATTATACCAACTTTATCTTACCCCGTTTACGTGCTGTAAACGCCCATGATTTATTAAATATAATAAGAAAATAAGTTTATAGAGTGTGGAATATGCCAAAATTAGGAAAAAAAATTGGGACATTTGTAACAGGAACTTCCCTTGTAAAATTAATTTTAAGACAAAAGTCAGATCAAGAGTTCGAATTAGGTCAGCTTTTTGTTGCCGGTAAAGATAGAAACGATTATAGTATTTATCAAATAAAGGATTTATATTATGGAAGTCAAATTCCCGAAAACGTTCTTGAATTAATGGCGGGTTATGGA
>JAEOTL010000185.1 GCA_016839845.1 Promethearchaeota archaeon | reverse complement strand
CATAAGTTTGATGGTTGGTCTTGATAGGATAGATAACAATCTTAATTCTTCGATCACGTGTAAAAGGTATAAGTATGTTAAACAAGTGGTCTTTTCCTTAAATAAATTAGCATTTATATCATTTCTTGGATATCTAGCAATTACTCCGTTAATTTTAGCAGAACAGAGTGGAATTTCTTCTCAGATAGAGGATCTTATCCATTTATATTTTTTTGTAGGGATTTTCGGGATACTTATGCCTAGCTTCAATGATTGGTATATTGTTATTCGCTCACGAATAAATAATCTTGAATTAGATCCTAAATGGGTTAATTTGGCATTAATTGTATATATTATATTTACACTTGACATCCTTTGGAGAACATATAATTTTTTATTAGCAATCCTTTGGGGAACTATCTGGTTTTTAATGTATATTTTTGGGTTATTTATAACAATATCTCTAGCTCGTAGTGGAAATAAGCACATTTTAAAATTTTTTGGGTTACCTTTTGAAACATCACGTAAAAATCCTGAACTTAATTCCGATACCGAATTAGTATTATTAGAGGAACCAAAAATTTAGTTTTTTAAAATGGATATTTAGAGTTTCTGAATATTTGTTGTTGTAAAATCTGAATTAGCTTTATTCTAGTTATCTACTTTTTCATTCGACATCTTAGTAGCATTCTTTTCTGTTTCTTCCTTAAAAACATGATAATAAGGAACACAGAAAAATATGAATATTAAAATAGGTTGCATTATTGAATTTGGGATTGGATGGGAATGTAACTCATTACCTCTGATACTAGTTGCCTCTTGGAATACTCCATGGATTTCAGATGAGATTATTAACAAAGTATAGTCTTCAGCAGAAACAAAGGAAGGGTGGATGGAAATTTCTAGATTCCATATGTTATTTCTAATCATATCATGATTCACTACGGTATTAAATTCCACTTCAGTGCCATTACATATGTAATTTTCGCCCTCATTAAATGAAATAATGCTAAAGCGTGCACCGCTAATTTTAAGCTTAACTGTTGTTACAAGTTCTTGATTTAGGGGAATTTCGATTGGTATAAGAACTCTAATTAGAATTTTACTACTTAAAAAAGATATTTCTGAATTTCGAATATAGTAAGTATGGACTAATGGAAAATGGTTTAGAGGTGAAGAACTCTCAAAAGTACTTAAATCACAACAATGAATAACTGCAGATATAATTGTAAAATTAAAAATTGGTGATCTCCAAGGAATCATTGGATTCAATAAGACAGAAATAATTATTGTCTGTATTTCATCAAAAGAATAATTCAGAGGTGAAATAAGGGATTGTCGTTGCTCAAATTGATGAACTAATCTCTTAGTCGTTTGTTCACGATTATAAGATTCAAAAGAATATTCAGATATCTTTTCATTCATTGATGTGGAAAGAAAAACATTTTCCAAAGGATCTCCATTATTTTGGACTGTGAGATTAAGGAAGAGGATGTCCCATTCCTTAGAAAGGGAAATTATACGTCGAAACTTTATTTCTGCCTTCTCAATATTTTGTCGAATGAATAGGTTTATAGAATCTTTTGTATTCAATATAGGTTTTAATTCCTCAATAGAAGCAATAGTATTAATCTGTTGGAAAATACTTAGAAATACAAGAATAAATATGAAAATTTTTACGTTGATTCCAGCTTTGGGTTTCAATGGTATAACACCCCCACGAAGAATGTGATCATCGGTAACAATTTCTAATAGAAATCCCTTAATCCGTTGGAATATTACCAAGAAATAAGATTTCTTCATTGATTCAACATTCTCCTTTTTCTAAGATACATGTTACTGATGAAAACTAAACCTGTAAATATCCCACTAGCAAATACAAGCTCAATGACGTTCCATCCCAAAAATCTTGCCTTTAATATCGAATTGGTAGAAGATCGGGTTATTGAAGGGTCATTAGTGGAAGTCTCAGTAATTAAATTCGAATTGGCAGTGGAATTATCTATAACGACATTAATAAACTTGATAAAGACTAATTTTTCCTGTTCAATATCATCTATTGCTAATAAATGTAAATTATAGTACCCCTCTGTCAGGAATAATTCCGATCCATAGAAAGTATTATTAATTTGATATACAGGGTAACGAATCCCATTAATTAGAATATGAACCTCAGATATCGAATAATCATCTATAATTATTGATCTAAACGAAAATAAGGATCCAGTTGAGGTGTTCTCAATTAAAACTAATTCAATTTCTTCTACTCTAGGTGATACATCAGTAGAGTTGAAAAAAGTTGTAAGAACTCCAATCATATTATAAATATCACATCCTTTAACAGAAATATTGTAAAATCCTGAATCAAGCAGGGGAGAGATAAATCGCCATAGTTGATAAGAACCTGAAAGTGGACTCTCAATTAATTCTCCCATCATTTCAATCTTTTCTGAAAAATTAGTAATCTGGAGTACAGGAGATTTTAAAGGAAGGGAAGAATTCATTTTTTCAACTAAAATGTCGCAGGAAAAGCTCTTTCGATTTTTAATGTAATTTGTCATTGTTAACGAAGGACCATAATAAGTAGAAGTTGCTAATATTTCAGTGGGTGTCTCATCCCAAGGGTACCATAAACTCAAGATGAAGGAATAATTATCTATAGGAAGAGCGATTTGGGTACTCCAGATATTATAAATACTATGATAAGTTAAAGGATACGACGTATTTTTTGTACTTACACTAACTCTTTCGATTGGAACTGATTCTGAATCGATTGTAACTTGAATCTCATAGACTAAAGATTTGACAGAGACTTCGAAAAGAGAAACTATTGGGAGAGGGGGGAACCAAGAAATCTGATAATCTTCAAAGTCAAATTCATTATTTTCTGATTCTGCAAACACTGTTAAATTCCAAATTCCTGGATGTCCTAAGGACAGTATTGTTCGAAATTCTTTATGGAATAGATCCCAAACAAGATTAACTGAAAAAGAATCATTTAAATATACGCCTACTCTCTTTATTACATCTTTCGATTCAATCTGGACAATTAATCTATGATTTCCTCCGCGGTCTAGTTCAATCAGGGTAACTTCTCTAATCATTTCCCTTGAGGGAGCTATTGAAAAAGAAATTTCTTCTTGGAAGGTATTTCCAGCTTCATCAGAAACTTGAACATGCAGGGAATAATGTCCTAACGGTAGATCAAGCATAAATGGAGAAACAAACGATGCATTCGTAATATTTGTACCTAAAATTGAGAAGATAATGGGTGGACTTTCTGTAATTATATTTAATAAAATTGGACTGTTATAAGTCCGGTTGAGGGGCGATAGAATGTAAGCTTGAGGCGAAACTGTGTCTATAGAAAAAAAGATATTCGTTATTTGCGTATTATGAGCGGCATCTGTGAGGACAACTGTTAAATTGTGTGAACCTTCATTCAAATCACGTAAAATGTATCCCGTTGGAACTTTGCCCAAGTTCCTTTCATCTAGGTAAATAGAAAGATTGTTTTCGTTCGTAAGGTAAACCAACTCAAGCTCCTTCGAATTATAAGTTCGATTCATTGGGCTAATGATTTCAATTGATGGAAAGGTCAAATCTACCGTAAAGAATGAAAAGATATGGCTTTCTCCACTATATGAGTTATTTCCGAATAAATGACAGGAGTAGTTACCTTCAGGTAAACTAAGGTAAATAGTATTATCCCATGTATTGTTTCTCTCATTAAAAGGCTCTATAGAATACCAGAAGTTTTGAGCATCACCGGAAAATGATAATTCTAAGAATGACCCATGGATAGATCCATTTTTTGGGCTTATAATTTCAAGAACAGGAGGAAAAGGATGAATTATTAGTGATATAGAATTACTGATGGAGGGGTTGTAGAAATTTTCTGGAAAAAAGGGAGTTTGAGCTGTAACATAATAATTTCCTGGCTTGGGTAACGAAATTACAAAATCGAATGATCCCAGCTCATTGGTGGAATCAATTTCGATTACCATTCCATTCAATAATAAAAGCGTGTTTAAACCGGTAATTGGGCCTGAAAATTCTCCTGAAATTTTCCCATCAATATTCAAAGTAGTATTAACCATTGCTTCAGTAGGAACACTGAGAGATATTACTACATCTTCTAGAATCATTATCTGAGTAGATAATTGTCGATAATAGACAAAGATGTCATTGCTGGTAATTGAGATATTTTTGAATCCTCTATTAGTGAATATATAGAAGTACTCATGATTTCCAGGAGATTCCCAATCGATCCATAATTGACCATCGATCCAGATTTGGTATCTTTCTGTTGAATTTACTGTAAAATTGTAAAGTTCATTCACACTTCCTGTTTCAGACCCGTTAAAAAATATTTGAGGAGTTTTATACATAAAGGAATGATCAAATTTTGTACTATTCTGAGAAATGGCTTTGAAGGTCAAACCACCTTTATAACCAGGTGTAGACCAATTATAGTACCCTTTCCCACTAGAGTTAAGCTGAAAACTACCAATGAATTCCCAATTGCTATCATCATCTGGTATCCAAGTCAAGTTGACGATTTCATTTAATCCACCCTCTAATTCAATCAATGTCCAATAATCTGCTAACATAATTTCATCCACCCAAACAGATAAGGGAGGGCGTACAGTCAATTGTAAAATTGGATAATTAATCGATGGGTTGTAGTATAAACTCGGTTCACCTGAAAATGTGAATTCAATCAAATGAAGACCAATTTG
>JAEOTL010000007.1 GCA_016839845.1 Promethearchaeota archaeon | reverse complement strand
ATTCATGAAGACAGAGAAGGATATTTATGGATAGGTACTGATAATAAAGGACTTTACAGATATAATATTAAAAATAATACATTAAAAAATTACCAGGCAATCCATGATGAAAATTACTTTGATGACACATCTTTAAGTGTAAATTGCGTAATAAATATTGTAGAAGACCATGCCGGAAACATTATTATAGGAACCACCTGGGGTTTAAATTTTTATAATAGAAAGAAAGATGATTTTAAAGTTTACTGGCATAATAGCCGCGATTCCACCTCCTTGCCAAGTTCAGATGTTAGAGTTATTTACGAAGACAGCAAAAACAATTTATGGCTAGGAACTCATGGTGCTGGTTTGGTTTTTTTTAATAGAAAAAATAAAATTAGTTATAGATTACACTAACAATGTTAGCGATGAAATGACATCAAAAAAACAGAGAAATTTTAAGATTGACAAAAAATCTCTAAATTTTCCCGTTAAACGTGGAAAAAAGAAGCTAAACTCAATTTGGCGTTAAATAGTTGTATATTTGCGAAAGAGTTAAAAAGAAAATAGATTTAAAATTTTGGTTAAAAAAAAAAAGGGTTAAGGAAATCTACTTAAATTGCTCTATATAAGTTGTGAATAAAATAATTTTCTCTGTTTAATGATTTATGCATCGAGATTCTCAATAACTGTCGCTACACCTTGTCCTCCACCGACACATGCATTAGCTACTCCATATTTAGCCTTTTTATCCTTTATTATTCTGGCTAAAGTACCTGTAAGTCGAACCATAGTCGCTGCGAGTGGATGACCAATTGCAGTAGACCCTCCCATAACATTAACTTTTTCCCATGGGATTCCAAGCTGGTGCATACAATTCAATGCAACGATACAGAATGCCTCGTTAATTTCCCAGTAATCAATATCTTCGACAGTTAATCCAGCATATTCTAATGCTTTTCTGGTTGCAGGAACAGGACCTCTACCCATGGTTGAGGGGTGTACTCCTGCCCAACCGATTGAAACAATTTTTGCCATTGGTTCTAAACCCCTGCTCTCTGCTTCTTTTGCTTCCATTAGGCATGCAGCTGTAGCTCCAGCATTCAAGGGGGAGGACGTACCAACAGTTATGACACCTTGGTCGGTTCCTTCCCTTTTAACATATCCTTCCTTACCCCCATTTTTTTCAAGATAAAATGGTTGAGATAATCTAGGTAATTTGGCATGACCTTCCATGCTAGATTTTCGCACATTCATATCTTTATCAATGATCATGGGTGTATTAACATCTCCGGAGACATGACCTTCAATTGGGATAATTTCACCATTAAACCAGCCATTTTCCTGATTTGCTAAGGCTAAATTATGACTCCTTACACCAAATTCATCCATTTTTTCCTTAGTAAATGTTGGTACTTCTTCTTCATAGAGTTTTTGGGCTGTTTGGAGCATATTGAAGGAGGTTTGCATTTCATATTCAGGATGATAAAACTTACTATTCTTATCCATCATTTTAAGATTAGGTTCAGTCCCACGTCCACGAACTCTTGTCATATGCTCAAATCCAGTGGAGAGCACCGCCTTACTATTGCCTGTCATGATCTCCATTATTCCAATATGCATTCCCGAACCTGCTGACCCACATTGTCTATCTAAAGAAAACGAAGGTACTGTGACTGGAAATCCCGCTAAAAATAGAGGGATTCTTCCACCATAAGACCAATTTTCGAGCACTCCGGCGGCCACCCCAATAGAGACTTCATTCATATCTCCTTTTTGTATGCCTTTATCTGCTAATTTCTCATCAAAAAATTTCATTAATAATTCAGCGAGTAATTCATCTCCACGAATCTCTCCAAATACATCTCTTTCAGGTTGTCGAGGTCTCGAACGTGAAAACGCAGTTCGAGCATAATCGATCAACCATACATCTTTTAATTCCATTATAATTTCACTTTTTTTCGATATATTTTGTAGTTTGTATGATAAATTCAATTAAAATAAAAAATTAAGGATGCTATTTTAACAATTTTAATTTATTGAATTTTAATAAATCCTTTGTGATAATCATATGCGGATCTAGTTCTGTACCTCGTTCACGCATGATTAAAAAAGTATTTATGTTACAAAGCCCGATATACTCTATTATTAGCTGGTGAGAAGTTAAGTGTTTAATAAAGATAAGGAGCAATTATTGAAAGAAATTAACAGAGTTGAACCCTACCGTCTTGGGAAACCTCGAATACAACCTCTGACGGAACTTAATTTCATTCGAGAGTTATATCAATTACATAATGCTGCGAAGGATCTCGAATATTCTAAAGAAAATGATTTTGACTCCGAATGGGCAAGCGAATTGAGCTCTCTAGTAAAATGGTTAAAAGACTACAACAATAATATGCTTGACGGATTGACAACTTTTCTTAAACTTGAAGAAAAGGGTTTAAATATCGATTCAATCAATTTAGAAGATTATGAAGATGATATAAGGTCATATATAGCACAAGAAGGTAATATCTACCATATTAGGGGCACAATGTCAAGGTATAGAAAATTACGGTTAAAATGGATAATGTTAGCGAGTCATGTTACTTATAATTCCTCGCTTCCACTTCGGGACAAGGAAATTTTGATTTTACGAAATGCTTGGCTCTGTCAATCTGAATACGAGTGGAATCACCACTATCTTGTGGGCAAACGAGCGGGACTCTCAAAGGAAGAAATTGACCAGATAAAGGTTGGGGCAGAAGGAAAAGGTTGGAGTGATTTTGATAGAACATTATTACGAACCGTAGGTGAACTCCATAAAAACACCATTTTATCTGATCAAACGTGGAAGGAATTATCTAAACAGTATGATCCCCACCAAATTATGGATCTAATTTTTGTTGTCGGTAGTTATAACATGTTAGCAATGTTCATGAATTCAATAGGACTCCAAACTGAGGAATGCGTGAAGGAACAGCTTGATTGAATAAGAGTATGAAATTCAAATGAGTGAGAATAAAAATAAAGATGTTGTTAGGGTTCTAAAAAAGAGAGAACTTTTACGGTTTAATACATCTCGGGTTCCTCCATTAGACGAGCTTGAGTATGTACAAGGGTTGGTCTCTGCTCGTACAGCAGTCCGTCGAATTACATATAATGAGACAGATGATGAGAAATCCAAGTGGAATGAAGCAGTTCTCTCCATCATAATAGAAATGAGGGGTAGTCCAAACTATTATATGAATCCCATGATTTCTCATCTTAATCTTAATGAAGAGAGCAATAATTTAAACTCTACAACGATTAAAGAAAATGAGGCGGCAATAAGAGACTATATAAAACAAAGAGAAACCATCTTCAATCTTCGAGCTACCCTTATGAGAAATAAACCTTTATTTCTAAGGTGGGAGTTATTTGCAAATCAAGTATTTGTGAATTCTGATATCCCTCGTCGCCAAAAAGAAATAATAATTCTTAGGATTGCATGGCTTTGTCAATCGGATTATGAATGGCAGCACCACGTAGCAGGTAGTAAATATCAAAAGCTCTTTTCAGACGATGTGATTGAGCGAATTAAGGAGGGTCCAGAGGCAGAAGGTTGGGATCAAAGTGATGCAGTATTAGTTCGAGCAGTCGATGAGTTGTATGCTAGCAACATGGTATCAGACCTCACGTGGAAAAAACTTTCAGAAGAGTATAGCACTTCGCAACTCATAGAAATACTATTCATCGTAGGCTACTATAACCTTTTAGCCTTGGTTATGAATTCTCTCGGTGCTCAGGTAGAAGGAATGTATAATAATATCCAGAATGAATAAATAGATATCGAACTGTTATTCGTTATAACCAAAATACGAGCACTAATCCGATAAGTGGGCCTATAACTGCAAAAGGTAGTACGAATGTAGGTGAAAGTGCGACAATTTCCCATAAAATTGCAAAAGTTATATAAGAAGTTATCTTAGCTATCTGAAGATCTGCTATCCAGATTCCCATATAGAATGCTCTATCTTGAGGAGCTCTATTTACAATATATTTTACTGCTCCCGTGTAGATAAATCCCCATCCAAACCCAAGGCAGATCTGACCAAGTATAAAATAGGCTATATTACCGGTTGCTGAACCTGCAGAATAGGAAAGTAGCGTTAATGCTGATAAGACAAAACCTACTGCTAGCATAAGTCGTTCGGAAATTTTTGGATTATCAATTAATCTTCCATTTATAATCATTGCAATAATTTGCAGGATTGGGTTAAGAGCTATAATGACACCGGCCATCCCTTCAGGGATTCCTGCATCTATAAGTAGAATACTTATAATTTGTAGAAAGGGGATCAAACCAAACTGTCGAAAAAACACGGTAATAAAGAGAATAATCTTAACTTTCCCGCCTTTTCTTGGGGTTTCAATTTTTTCAGCGGATATCTCTTGTGTGGCTAAGTTTTCTTCAAGAATTTCTAATTCTTCTTCCTTTACATCTCTTATGGGAAGTGCAAATATTAAAGCAATACCAGTTGAAGATATTAGAAAAATTACTATCGCACTTACCCCAAACGATGCTATTACAAAGCTTGAAAGTAGAACCCCTATAGCCCACCCTGTACTCTTAGTCGCGCTTAAAATTGATAGTTGGCTCCCACTTACTTCCGATACTTCCATAGTCTTATCAATCTCTTTCTTTTTAATTGATTTTTCAACAATATCTGCAAATAAAGCATTAGCTACTGGCATTCTCATCCCTAATATAACTCCTCTAAAAAAAGTGAGAATACTTAGATAAAAGAAATTATTACTGACCGGAATTAGAATAAATATTATTACTTGGAGAATTAAAGCAGAAATAAAGAATAACTTTCTACGTCCCGTTCTATCACTAATTCTCCCGAAAATCCACGAGAAAATAGCCATTCCCACTCCCATCCATATCATAATAACTGTAATAATGCCAACTGAGAATCCAATTGAGCTTAAGTAGAGTGGAAAGAAGGCAAAATAAGCGTACCCCGAAATACCGGCAAATAAAACGGCCGCAACAAGGGAGAACTTGTTTATCGTAGAACTTCGCGTCTCAGAATCTAATTGGACTTTCAGCAGTTTCATATTGAGTAATCATTTTCTTACCATATATTTGGTTGGAATATGAAATTAAGTAAGTTAAAAAAAGGTTTTTAGATCGCTACAAGAATGTTTTTATTGGATTTTGTTCTTTCCTACATGGGGATATTTTTGGCTAAAAATATCGAGATAAAGGGATATTGTGAAGAAAGTTTTGAGTCTGTGAAGGAAGTTTTTGCTGAGAACTTTAGGACAGGTCTAGATGTAGGAGCATCACTTGCTCTTGCAATTGATGGCAAATTTGTGATTGATATCTGGGCAGGTTATCGAGACAAAGCTCAAACACAACCTTGGGAACAAAACACTATTGTCAATGTATACTCAACCACAAAAGTTATGGCAGCACTATGTGTTCTTATGCTAGTAGATCGAGGAAAAATTGATCTAGATGCTCCCGTTGCTAACTATTGGCCTGAATTTGCTCAATCAGGAAAAGAAAATTTACTTGTTCGATATTTGTTGAGTCACACTTCAGGACTCCCTGGATTTGATACACCTATCAAAGCAGAAGACCTTTACGACTGGAACTATATCGTAAGTCTATTGGCCGCTCAGAAACCATGGTGGGAGCCAGGAACTAGGAGCGGATATCATATGGTTTCATTCGGCTATCTTTTAGGTGAATTGGTCAGAAGAGTAAGTGGAACAAGTCTGGGTAGGTTTTTTCGAGAGGAGGTAGCGATTCCTCTTAAAGCAGACTTTCACATAGGGTTTTCTGAAGAGCTTGATTTCCGTGTTGCAGAATTAATTCCCCCAAACATACCAGAATCCGTAAATTCCGCAGAAAATGACCCTGAATCAATAGCTATAAGAATTGCTTCTAACCCCATTATACCAGTAACAAATGCCCTAACTCGTGAATGGCGAGCTGCTGAAATTCCTGCCTCGAATGGTCACGGAAATGCTAGAGCTATAGTAAGTATCACATCAGCTTTGGCGTGCGGTGGGGGAATTAATGGTGTGAAATTGCTTTCACGAAAAACCATAGATAAAGCCATAGAAGAACAATCATATAGCACGGATTTATTATTCAATGCACCTACACGTTGGGGTCTAGGATGGTCTTTGGTGAGTAAAGAAAACCCTATAAGCCCAAATACTCATGCTTTTTCATGGGGCGGATTCGGTGGTTCCCATGTTACAATTGACCTTGATGCAAAATTGAGTTGGGGCTTTGCGATGAATAATATGATTTTTTCATTGACAGGAGATCCGCGAACAATGAAGCTCCGAAAAGCAATTATAGACACTTTTTATAATTAGTAATAATTTTCAGTTTAGCAATATTATTTTTGAATGTTAAATTTCATATTTTCAGTGAATACTAATTATGTCTGATAAAATCGAGATACATGGGTATTATGAGGAACGATTCGAGCCCGTTAAAGAAGAATTAGCTGAGAGTATTAAATCTGGTGAAAATGTAGGTGCTTCATTTGCAGCTACCATCGATGGGGAGTTTGTAGTTGACGTATGGGGAGGATATGCCGATGCTGCTCACACTCGTTCATGGGAAAAAGATACGATTGTAAATGTATATTCGACTACAAAAGTAATGTCTTCAATTTGCGTACTTATGCTGGTAGATAGGGGTCTTGTGGACTTAGATGCTCCCGTTGCCAAATACTGGCCTGAGTTTGCTCAAGCAGGAAAGGAAAATTTACCTGTTCGCTATCTTCTAAGTCATACCGCAGGGCTCCCCGGTTTCCATAAAATTATTAAAATGGAAGATTATTATGATTGGGATAAGATTGTAGGTATATTGGCTGCCCAAAAACCTTCATGGAAACCAGGAACTCAGAGTGGTTACCACGCTGTAACTCAAGGATATTTGTTAGGGGAAGTAGTCAGGAGAGTTACAGGGAAAACAATTGGGTCATTTTTCCGGGAGGAAGTGGCAGATCCACTTAAGGCTGATTTTCATATAGGGTTACCTGAGGAACATGACTCTCGAGTTGCCGATCTAATTGCCCCACCCCCAGCTGAACCAGTCCAGAGTTGGAGAAATGACCCGCAACTGAGTGCTGAGAGGGGTTATTACGCTCCTGCTATATCACCCAAGAAATGCTTAACTCGAGAGTGGCGTGGTGCCGAAATTCCTGCCGCAAATGGGCATGGAAATGCTAGATCTGCTGCTCGAATAGGAGCTGCATTGGCATGTGGGGGTGAACTAGATGGAGTATATTTACTCTCATTAAAAACAATCGAAAAGGCATTGGAGGAACAATCCTATAGCAAGGATCTAATTATGCAGATTCCTATACGATGGGGGTTAGGCTTTGGGTTAAATAGTAGAGAAATACGGTTAGGTCGAAATCCACGTGCTTTTTGTTGGGGTGGGTGGGGAGGTTCTTCATTAGTCATGGATCTTGATGATAAATCCAGTTATTCTTTTGTTATGAATAAAATGACAGATACAGTTCTAGGGGACGCCCGTTCCGCTAAGTTAGGTAGAGCTTTTCTTAAATCAAAATGATTTCAAACCAATGAAAAAAAAAGATAAAAAAGTAATAACAAAAATTTTATTTTCCTTGAAATTTAGGCTCTCTTTTCTCGTTAAATGCCATAACACCTTCAGTCGAATCTTTCGAAGTCGAATTCAATGCATATCCCCAATGTTCAAATTGAAGACCTACATTTAAGGGTACTTGTGTTCCATATTGAATGCATTTTTTAATGACGAATAACGCATTCGTCGCAGCATTTCCTAACCAAGAAGCTTTTTCATGAACAAAATCTTCAAATTCATCGTCATCAACCAAGAAGGATATAAAACCCCACTTATCCATCTGTTCTGCTGTAAAATGTTCACCGAAATATGCCATTCTATTAACTCTCATCTTCCCTAAATGTCGGGTCATACGTTGAGTGCCCCCGTTCCCAGGGAAAATACCTCGTTTAATTTCTGGGAATCCAAATTGTGACCGTTTCGAAGCGATAACAATATCGCATACTAGCACTAATTCTAATCCACCACCTAATGCGTATCCGTCAACAGCAGCAATTAGAGGTTTTGGAAATTCTTCGATTAAATCATAATATTTGTGTCGTAAATACATTGCGTGACTTCGGTGTCTAAGATTGCTAAAATCAAGAACAGCCCCTCCTCGGGCAGCTAGATCAGCACCTGCAGAGAATGCAGGCTTTTTAGTCACATCTTTCGTTCCTCGTAAGACTACACAGCGAACGCTCTGATCTGTCTCTACAGTTTCTAGTGCTTCAGCAATTTCTCTAAGTGTTTGATTTTGGAGAGCATTCAGTTTATCGGGGCGTATTATTGAGACTACCGCATAATTCCCTTCTTCAACTTTCTCGATTTTAACATGTTCAAATTTTTTTGTTTCAGACATTTTTCAATCCTTCATCAAATTTTTTGGGTAATATGATAATTAAAGGAACTATTATGAAAAAGAATTACTATATGAATTAATTACAAAATGTATACATATCCCTATAGAATACCTAGGTAGTATTAGGTTCTAATATTCATGTTTATCTTCTTTTCTTTTAAATCCTCTAGTTTATGTCTCGGCATATTTCTAAAGAACTTAAATGAATTTAATTGCCTTGTTGGAATTTCTATTTTTTCATAAATATCAAAGATAAAAAAAAGAGAATTAAATAATTCCATCCCATGCCATTCTTTCATTTCCATAGGGATCTTGTTCGATTGTGACCTCCTTATCAAAGAGTATTGTAGCTCTATTTTCTTTATCGTATGGCGGTACTTCTGGAATATTCTTATGACTTGGGTTTCCTGAGTGAGCAAATGCAATCCAAGCATCCATCATTTGTCTAGATAATCTCTGAGTTTCTTCAGATCTGGCTGGAAAAATTCCGATATCCTTGTCTCCAAAAAGACCAAATACAAATGCAAGCTCGAGAGCATGCATTGCACCATATTTCCCCCCACCAAGGGGACTCTGCCAAGTGAAAAGATACATATAAGTGTTTTTTTGGTGTTTTGATTGTTCTTCAGCAAGACGAATAGAAGGTATACGAAACGTATAATCTGATATTATTGCATCCACGATATCTCGTGGGGTATTTCTTAATTTTCGATACCTATCAATTATCTCCTTAGCTTTACTCTCTTCTTGCTTTGTAACTTGCATATATCTAGTTATAGTCTTGAACAATTTTTCTTCTGTAAGGTCGAATGCTTTCGGATTCCACATTAGAAATAATTTATTTTCATCCAAATTTGAACCGATGAATACATCAATGTCTTTAGCAAATCCCTTAGCTATAGCGTCTAGTGGGTGAATTGGTAAAGTTTTTTCATCTATAACTGGTCCCACTCTTAATCCGCCTGCCCGGAATTCCATCATATCCATTTGTGGTACCATAAAACTTTCGGCTGGAAGGTTCCGTAATGATTTTATATCCCCCTTTTCAACTCCTAATCTTTGAATTAATTCTTCACAAGCTTTAATCCCCGCGATTGAATTATAACTAAATTTATTTGCTGCCCCAGATTGGGGGATAGCTCTATGAAACAAACCCTTTGCTGAAGGCATAGCAAGTAGGGTAGAAACCGCCATACCCCCAGCGGATTCCCCAAAAATCGTAACATTTTTAGGATCTCCTCCAAATTTTGAGATGTTATCTCTTACCCATTCAAGTGCTGCAACCATATCAAGTAATCCTGCATTAGCAGTCGTATCAGGCATATCTGGTAAATAAAAAAAACCAAGATAACCAAGACGATAATTAATACTAACTACAACTACATCTCCCCTTACGACTAACCGTGATCCATCATTAGAAGCACCGTTTCCAGTGATGAATCCTCCGCCATGAATCCAAAACATTACAGGTCTCTTAGCATTATCTAAACCCTGGGTCCATATGTTTAGAGTTAAACATTCAGCTTCACTCTGAGGCATTGGTTCTCCGAATTGTGCTTCAAGGCGTGAAGGTGGCTGAATTGCGATAGGACTATATTTTGTTGCATCAAGTACATCACTCCAAGGTTCAACTGGAACAGGGGGTTTGAAACGAAGTTTAACTATCGGTGGTGCGGCATAAGGGATACCCTTAAATTTGATTACACCTCTTCGACTATATCCCCTTACTTTACCATATTTAGTTTCTACTATAAAATTTTCTCCCATTTATACCATCTACCATAATAGATCTTTGTTATAAAAATAAGATTTTGTTTTATATTTTGTATTATCAAAATTAAATATTCTATAAAAGACCTTCCCAAGCGATCCTCTCATTTCCATAAGGATCGTTTTGGATAGATATTTTTTTATCAAGGATTATCGTGGCTCTGTTATGTAAATCATAGGGAGCTAAATTCGGTATATTTTCATGGTTAGGATTCCCATTACGCGCAAATGAAATCCAAGCATCCATAATTTTTTCCGATAATTCTTGAGTTTCCTCCGTTTTACGAGCAATCATAGCAAAATCTCTATCCCACAATGTGTTAAATACAAAACAGACTTCAAGACCATGCATGGCACCAAATTTACCTTCTCTAAAAGGACTCTTCCATGAAAATAAGTACATATACGTATTTAGCTGATGTAGTGATTGGGCTTCAGCGAGGCGAATTGCAGGGATACGAAATTCATAATCGGTTCTTATAGCATCAAGGATGTCTCTAGGAGTTTTATTTCGGTGCTTATAAATCTCTATCATCTGTTTAGTTTTAATTTCACCTTCTTCCACGAATTTCATAATCCTTCTTACTTTTCCGGGAAGTTTTTCTTCCTCAAAGTCTATTGGTTCGGTTGAAATCGCTGTCCATAGTTTGAACTCATCTAATGTAGAACCAGTGAATAAATCAATATCTTTGGCAGAACCTTTTTTGATAGCTTCATATGGATGTTCTGGTAGTGTATCATTATCAACTACGGGACCCCAGTTTACCACTCCTCTTACCCTCCAGGGAGGTCTTTTCATATGGTCAATTAATTTTTGATAGGGGACTTGACGCAGTTCACTAATATCACCCTTCTGGATCTCTAGTTTTTGAATTAGGTGTTCATAATTTTCCAGTCCAGTTTTAGGATCATAGCTATATTTATGTGCTGCCCCAGATTGAGGGATAGCTCTATGAAATAAACCTTTCGCAGAGGGCATAGCTAATAATGTAGTTACTGCAAATCCTCCAGCGGAACAGCCAAAGATAGTTACATTCTTGGGGTCTCCCCCAAACTTTACGATATTCTTTTTTACCCATTGTATTGCCGCGATCATGTCAAGCATTCCTACATTAGCAGCAGCATCAGGTACATCCGGCATATAAAGGAACCCAAGGGGCCCGAGACGGTAATTTATGCTTACTACTACAACATCTCCCCTTAATGCTAATCGTGCACCATCCGAACCAGCACCACTTCCTCCCGTAAAGCCTCCTCCATGGATCCACACCATCACTGGGCGTTTCTTATCGTCAATCGCTTTTGTCCATATATTTAAGGTTAAACAATCAGCCTCATCTTGAGGCATATCTCTAACATACCGCGATTCAATTTGAGGGGGTGGTTGAGGGACAATAGGTCCAAAATTAGTAGCATCAAGGACATCATCCCAAGGTTTAACGGGTGCCGGAGCTTTAAAACGAAGATCCCCTACTGGTGAAGCAGCATAAGGTATTCCCTTGAATTTTATGATTCCTCGTCTACTATAACCCCGCACTTTTCCATAGGATGTTTCAACAATATTGCTTTCTTCCATACTAATCATCTTCAATTTGGTAATTACTATTCATAAAATATCGTCCCAAACAGCTCTTTCACTACTAAAGGGATCCTTTAGTATCTTAACCTCCTTATCAAATTCAATTGTAGATCTCGTTTTCAGGTCATAAGGAGGTAAATGAGGGATATTTTCATGGTTGGGATTCCCTGTCCGAGCAAAATTTATCCACGCATCCACCATCTTTTCAGATAATTCTAGACTTTCTTCAGTTTTAGCGGGAAATATACCAATATTTTTATCAGGAAACATATCAAATACAAATAGACCCTCAAGGCCATGCATTGCTCCATATTTTCCTCCACCTATTGGATTCTGCCAGGTGAAAAGATACATATAAGTGTTTTTTT
>JAEOTL010000184.1 GCA_016839845.1 Promethearchaeota archaeon | reverse complement strand
TATCTGATGGTTTTTTAACATCCTTGAATTTCTCTCTCTCTTCTTCTTTGTCCGCGATTTCTTTTTGAATTTTTGTTAGCTTAGACTTAGTTTTTTTCTGTTTTACTTTATTTTCTTGGATGTTACTTTCTTTATTATTGATTTGAACGATTTTTTTTGTATGGAGTTCTAATTCCTTTTGAAGAGCCTCTACATCTTTTTCTTTTGATGTAATTTCTTGTTCCTTTTTAGTTATAAATGTTTCAGATTTCTTTATAGCTTTTTTTATCTCTTCTATTTCTTTTTCTTTAAGTCCAATTTCCTTTTCAGGGTCCCCAATCTGTTTAATAATTGTCTTGGTTTCCTTTAAATAATCATTCAAGAAATCTTTTATGGTATCTACATTTCTTAGAGCCACTTCATATTTTTCTATCCCAAAAACTTCTTTTAAAATTTCAAATCGCTCATCAGGATCTGCTTGTATTATCTCTTTGATTTGTTCTTGAGGTGTGTAAACGGTATATCTGAATAAAGGTAGCTTATTTGCCTTTTCATATCGTGAAACTGAATAGGAAAGTAAAGATAAAACTTTTCTTCTCATATCTGTCGAAGCTAGTGTTACTTTGGATCCATCATCCTCATCAATAAATATGCAATTATTTTGCGAGACTCTACCCTTTCTATCTTTAGTCAAACTACGGAAAATCGAGAAGTTCTTCCCATTAACCGAAAATTGTAATTTAACTGAGCCTTTATTTCTCCCTCGCCTCAGTAAAGAATCTCCGCTTAAATCTCCGTGAATCAGAGTACCAAATAATGCAAATTCTATAGATTTTAAGACGGAAGACTTCCCGCTCCCCACATCTCCAAAAAAGAGCATTGTTGAGGAGGGGAACTCGATAAATTCATCCCTAATGCTTCTTATGTTTTTGATTTCTATAGAATTAAGTATCATTGTTTTTGCTCCTTAGATTTTGGGATTTCAAATATATTCCGAATAGTCTGTTCAAGATCCTTATTGTAAGTCAAAACTTTTGTGCCAATCTGCCTTTCTTCGCCAAGTGTATTAAGTAACTGATGAATTTTATCTTCGATTGTTAACGATGAAAAATTAGAGATTTTGACTTTAGTTGCATGTTCTTTAATCAGTGCGGTTTCAATTTCCTCATTAGTTTTCCCTACCGGGATACTCATTGATTCATATTCTTCTGTGGTGAGGGCATTTTTATTAATTAAGACTTCATAAGCGCCGTTTTCTTTACACATCTGAATAATATCATTGGATTTTATTTCATAAGATTTCCCAGAAGATAATTGGCCAAAAATTCGAATGGTCACGATCTTATCCTGTATTTCTCTATTTTTTAATTCTTGTTCTAGTGAATCTATTACTTCAAGCACAGATTTATTGGTACAATCTAATAAAATATTTTCTATATCAATAACTTTGATGGGTTTGAACTCCGCCTCCAAGGTTAAATTGTTTTCTATAATATCACCCGAAATTAAGCAAAAACCTCCAGATTTCATTCTTTCAAGTTCTCTAAAATCGGTGGGAAATATTGCTCCAGGATATATTATGTTATTCTTCGGATTAATTTTGAGTTTGAAATCTTTTTCTTTTAATTTTTCTGGAAGCAATTTGTGAAGATGACCACCAGCGTAATAATCAAATCCTTGAGGTAATAAAGATTTTGGAGCGGATATCATATCTTTAAATTCTTTCGGTTTTAATTCACTCATCATAGTATGAAAGACAAATATTTTGGCCCCCTTTTCATTCTCCAGAGGTTTTCTGTCTAAGATATGATAATCTTCTATCTCAAGACTTCTTTTCCTGGCCCTTAAGCCAGTTAGCTTTATTTTAGTTTTGGGATCCACAGTAAATTCAAGCGATAATTTATTTTCTTCTGTCATCTCCCCTTTTGACACATCCGAAAA
Source organism: Promethearchaeota archaeon (assembly GCA_016839845.1). Next base: position 1,802 of record JAEOTL010000184.1, on the reverse strand, counting down.
TAATCCTGCCGTGATTAATGGTCTCATCATTGATTTGTTAGAGGGAGAGAAATCATGTGAGCCCATAACACCGTAAACAGGTATAATATGATCATTAAGTTTTTTCAACAGTTTGGTTGCAAGATCTACAACTTCTACGTTTGGATTACTCACATCATATAAATCCCCACTTATTATAACAAAGTCGACTTCATCCTCGATGATGGTTTCTACTGTTTTTTCAAATGCTCGAAATCCCAATTCGTTTAAACGTTCATTTCGCCAAGCACCCAAATGAACATCGGAAATGTGAGCAATCTTTACGTTCATAACTTTATCAAAATCCGGGAGACTTTGTTTTAATTTTTTTATCAGCAGTGCTAGTAGCAGCTTTATCTTCGACCAAGTCCTCAAACAAGGGGATTTTTATTGGAATTGCGAATTTTGTGAAATTTGAGGTAACAATTGCCTCCCCAATATCCAAACTCGCAATCGTCTGATAATCATCTGAGAGATCCTGAGCTGAACTATCAATAAGGGTTCTTCTTTCCGGACCCATTTCATTTCCAAGAATTATTTTGGTATTCATATTGGCCAGAATCTCTCTTGGGATTAAACTCGGAAGTTGTGTTATTGCTATTAGTCCAATTTTAAATTTTCTTCCTTCACGAGCGATTTTACCAAAAACGTTCTCTCCTGCTTCTAAAACTTTTTGACCAATCACCCGAGGAGCTTCCTCCAAAACGATAGTTATTACTGGTTTATCTCCTAACTTATCTTCATATTTTAAATTTTTATACTTTTTAAATAATCCATCAACGATTATGGTTGCCATAAAAATTTCTTCAGAACTACTAAATAATGAAGAATCAACAACAACAGTTTTTCCCTCCATTAAGAAATTAATAATGGAATCTATTGTAGTTTCATGTGTAGTAAGTGTGAATGTGCCTCTTTCCTTCACAATTTTACCCGTTTCATCTGTTTCAACATCTAATAATAAAGCTAATTTTCTTCTTACAACAGAAATTGTTACATCTTGAACCCCTCCTGGGGGGGTTGTGTTTTCATCAAAGATTTTTTCTATCCAATTTTTTCGATATTTCTTATAATAACTAAACAGAGCATCTTTTTGAGGGGGAGTAAAATTCAGAGTCCCAACCATATGGGAAGGATACAAACCCTTAAAATTGAACTTTAAATCTAATTTTCCAGGAAAATCCCTAATTGTAAAATAATTCAGATATTCTAAGCTTTTAGGGTGATCTTTAAGTCCTTTTTGGGTAGCTGTGCCATAATATTCATTATGAGGATCAAATACTAACTTACCACAGTCCTCATTCTCCATTAAATTATACAAAATTGTTTTTACCAGATTAGATTTTCCCCTCCCCGTGGTTGCGGGTATAAGAACGTGATGACTTAATACTTGGGCTGCTTCAAGCTTCACTTCAGTCTCTAACACTTTAGAACCGGAGCGAATCTTTCCGATTGTTATAGGATTCTCAAGTTTCTCTTCCTTAAAAAATTCCAAATGTCCATCATCAATTTCGAATGTATCTGAAAAGAAAGAAGGTAATTTTTTTGGTATAAATCGTTGATTACCCTTAACGTGGATTAACGGTCGTGCAAGCGCTAAAGCATAATTCCTCAATTCTGGTTCATAAACCTTAAAATCAGAATTATCACGCTCTAATCCATAACCCGCCATTAATTCAAGAACGTTTTCGGGAATTTGACTTCCATAATATAAATCCTTTATTTGATAAATACTATAATCGTTTCTATCTTTACCGGCAACAAAAAGCTGACCTAATTCGAAC
>JAEOTL010000025.1 GCA_016839845.1 Promethearchaeota archaeon | reverse complement strand
CTTTCGTCTACTCTAGCCTCAATACCATTGACCTTCAAAGTTACAATTCCCATTAGTTTTTACCTCTTGGAGAACTAAGTATTATTGCATTATACTTACAGTTCTCATGGCAAATTCCACAGCTAATACATCTATCTTGAACAATTGAATGGGGATTTTTTAATTCACCTAATATTGCCTTTTGAGGACAAAGATTTTTACATACTCCGCATCCAGTACATTTTCCATTATCCACATAATACTGAATTAATTCTTTACATACAAGTGCCGGACAAGTTTTATTTTTTATATGAGTTTCCCATTCATCCCTGAAATAGTTGATAGTTGACAAGACTGGATTTGGTGCGGTTTGACCAAGGCCACAGAGGGAGAAATCTTTAACTACATGAGACAATTCTTCAAGAAGTTTCAAGTCTTCTATTTTTGCTTTCCCCGATGTTATCCTTTCAACAATTTCTGATAATCTACCGGTACCTTCACGACACGGAATGCATTTTCCACAAGACTCATCTAAAATAAAATTAAGAAAATATTTTGCCAAATCAACTACACAAGTTTCCTCATCAATGACTATCATCCCGCCGGATCCCATCATAGAACCCGCTTCCTTTAGCTTTTCAAAATCTACTGGGAGGTCCAATAACTTTTCCGGGATACAACCTCCGGAAGGTCCACCCGTTTGGATAGCCTTAAATTTTTTTCCGTTTAAAACCCCTCCCCCTATTTCATATACGATTTCTTTTAATGTGATGCCCATTGGAACTTCAACTAATCCCGAGTTGTTGATTTTACCTACTAAGGAGAATATTTTTGTTCCTTTGCTTTTCTCTGTTCCAATGGCTGAGAACCACTTTGATCCTTTATTAATTATTATTGGAATATTGGCCCAGGTTTCAACGTTGTTTAGATTGGTTGGTTTATTCCACAATCCTTTTTCTACAGTATGGATATATTTTGCTCTCGGTTCACCTATTTTACCCTCGATTGAGGCTATGAGTGCTGTTGATTCACCACAGACAAAAACCCCGCCACCAATGCTTATCTTAATATCAAAATCAAAAACTGAATTAAGAATATTATTGCCAAGTAGGCCGTATTCTCGTGCTTGGTTTAATGCTATTTTCAGATTTTTTACTGCTAAAGGGTATTCGTGGCGAACGTAAATATAACCCTCATGTGATCCTATTGCATAGGCTCCAATTATCATACCCTCGATTATACTGTGAGGATTGCCCTCAAGAATGCATCTATCCATATAGGCACCTGGATCTCCCTCATCGGCGTTACAGACTATAAATTTTAAATCGCCATTAGCCCTCCGACAATTCTCCCACTTAACACCAGTTGGGAAACCTGCACCCCCCCTGCCACGTAAACCAGAGCGTTTGATGGTATCGATAATCTGTTCAGGCGTCATTTTAAAAAGAGTATTTGAAAGGGCTGTATATCCGCCGTTGATTATATAGTCTTCAATCTTATTAGGATCGATTAGCCAATTATTCTTAAGAAGCACACGCATCTGTTTTTTATAAAATGATATTTCTTCTCCATTTACAAATTTCTTTCCAGAAACAGGGTCTATGTAGAGTAAACGATCAATAATTTTACCATTTAGAATTGTTTCAGTAACTATTTCGGACACATCTTCAATGGTTACTCTTTGATAATAAATTCCCTTTGGATAAATAACTACGATTGGTCCCCTTTCACAAAATCCAAGACAACCAGTAGTTTTTACCTCGACCTTATCTCTAATTTCCTGCTTTTCAATCTCAGTGATGAAAGCCTTAGTGACTTTTTGACAGCCATATGCACGACAGCATGTTCCAGAACTTATCGTGATACAAGGCTTATTAGGATCACTTTTTTTAACAATCCTTTTCCTAACTCTTTCTAAATCTTCTCGGTTTTTTATTTTTTTCATCTAATACTTCCCTGAGCTACTCAGTCTTTTTAGGAGTGAATTTACTTTTACTGTGTTCATTTGCCCATAATAATCATCATTAACCATCGCAACAGGTCCTAAGGAACAACAACCAAGACAATTAACTTTCTCAAGAGTAAATGCTAAATCTTTGGTTGTTTCTCCAACTCTTATTTTCAGTTTTCTTTCAAACTCTTCTAATATTCTATGGGCGCCTTTAACATGACAAGCGGTTCCAAGGCAAACACGAATGATGTATTTTCCACTTGGCTCTAATTTAAAAATCTTATAAAAATTGACCACGCCAAATAATTGAGTCATCGGAATTTCAAGTTTTTCCGCAACCCTTCTCAAAACATCTTGAGGTAGAAAACTATATTCGGCTTGAATTTCTGATAGAATTGAAGTTAGAGATGAGCTATCGGAGCTATATTTCTCAATTATTTTATCAATCTTTTCTAATTCCATAATCCGTCATACTACCCCATCTAAGTTAATGCAATCTAAGCGTCGTACTTCTCTGGATGTATCCAAGAGAGGTCATTATATCAAATTACCATTTGCATTAAAGTTAAGGAAAGTATTTAAAATGCAATGGCAAAATTTGAATTATTTTTTTATAGAATTTGGGACTTTTTATAGGGATAAATGCTAAAATTGTTCAAATTACTATGATTATTTTACCAGTTGAACGCGCGCGCTAGCTTAGGATCTATGAAAAAGGGTTCAGCCTCTCTAAAACTTTTATATATGTTTGAAAAAAAAGAGAATTTAACTACTGTTTCAGGCTCATTTTATTTTATTTACAATGGTTTTTAAGAATTTTTCACCTTTTTTAAGTACTATTGATCCCTTTTCAGTTATCTCATAATATTTTCTTGGTGGGCCATGGCTATCTTTTTTTTCCTCTTTTAGAATTATGCATTCTTCCTTCATGAGTTTATAGAGTACGACATAAGCGGTTACTCTCCCTGGTGTAAATCCATATGTATCTATTATGAATTTTCGAATTTCATATCCATATTTGGGTCCGCTCTTTAGAGAGCTAAGAACATACATCCATAAATTTTCTATAGTTAATTTCCTTACAAGCCTTTCATATGCCATAATTATTACGCCCAGAAGTTATAGGAATAATTAATATACTATTTTATAACTATAAAATAGTCATTCTTTTATAAAAAAGATTGGAGGCCTTATGTCTTGGGGAAAATTAGGGTTGGAATTATAGGCGTTGGAAATTGTTTTGCAGGTTTAGTTCAAGGTATAGAGTATTATAGATTAAATCCAGATAAAAAAATTATTGGAATAATGCATGAAAAAATTGGAGATTATAGTATTTTTGATATAGAATTTACAT
>JAEOTL010000183.1 GCA_016839845.1 Promethearchaeota archaeon | reverse complement strand
TTTCACGAGTCATTTGGGCTTGGGCAAGTTCATAGAGAAAACCATTTTTTAAATCAGGATTCATCTCAAAAGCATGACCTAGTCCCATTTGTTCTTCTTTCAATCCCGCAAGTAAAGCAAATTGCTCATTGATAAATTCAGAGGCAAGAACAGTATGAGCTGCCTCATATGCATCTGCTGTAGTGAGATAATTATCCTCTCCTGTATTTATTATAACACCGGCATAGGCGTTTATCATTCTTGAAAAATGTTGGTCAATAATCGTCCGTTTCATATTAATATCCCGAAACAGAATCCCATAAAGAGCATCATTAAGCATCATATCAAGTCTTTCAAAAGCACCCATTGCGGCTATTTCAGGCATGCACAATCCGGAACAATAGTTAGTTAATCTGATATAACGCCCTAATTCTTCACTCACCTCATCCAATGCCTTTCTCATGAGCTTAAAGTTTTCCTGGGTAGCATATGTCCCCCCAAATCCTTCTGTTGTCGCGCCATAGGGGACATAATCCAGTAAACTCTGTACTGTTGATCGAATTACTGCGATTACATCTGCTCCTTGCCTAGCTGCCGCTTGAGCTTGAACAATATCTTCATAGATATTTCCAGTTGCTACAATAACGTAAATTAAAGGTCCTTCTTTATCACCATATTTTTCAAGAAGGTTTTGTCTTGTTTTCTTGTTTTGAGATATTTTTATCAATTTTTCTTGGGCAATTAAATTTATTGTTGCTTTTATTTCTGAAATGTTTTTTAAGGAGAATTCTGTAAGATCTAAATTACCCGTTGCTACCTTTTCTGCAATTTTTTGAGGAGAAAGGTTAGTCTGTAATATAGCGTTTCCAAGATATAATGACACACCCTTGTTTAATGGATTTCCCTTTGTAAGATTATCTACTACTACATTTGGTAAGGGGACATCAAATTCATCGACACCATCAATACCAAGTAATCGACATACAGTTCTTTCGACGGTGGTCGTTGTATATTGATCGATAAATTCTTGGGTACTTAATGCTATATTTTTAGCAGAATTTCGAGCTTTCCCTACTAGAGTAAAATCTAAATTCAATTTACTTGTGGTGGTCAATAGAATCACATTTTATTTAAGATATTATCTAATTATTATTATTATTATTATTGTTAGCTCCGAGATCGTATACCGGAGTACTGGTTCTTTCTCTTAACAATTTTAAAAAATCATCTTTATTAAACTCAATGCCATAAGGGGATGTGGGATTTACTGTTACGGCAATTATATTTATAGGATTAATCACTTTTAAGATTCCTCCTTTTTTCTGAAATTTTGTTAGGATTATCTCACTTAAGAATAGTTTTGTCGCATCTTCTACTAAGATTACGATATCCTTAAATTTAGTTGTTAATTTCATCATGTCTTTAAGTAGTTTATCAGTAACAGCTCCATTAATAACAATATATTTAGTGTCATTATCCAAATACTCTATAATATCGCTCGTAGAATCTAAGGATGTTGATATTTCTAATAATTTTATAGTATTATCATCGTTTATAATCCCTACCTTAGATGATTTAAAAATGTTTTCTGCGATATTTAAAATGGTGGAATCCTTTTCTATATCAAGGTTGAATAGTTTTATGGTATGAGCAGTTAAATTTATAACTTTTTGCATATTTTCTGAAACTGATGCTCCCGTTGACAGGATGGTTGCATCAGATATTAAAGGTGTAGCATATGATCTTCTATCAAATGCTCCATCAATAAGAATCAAATCGCATCCTAGTTCTCTTAATTCTGAGCATATTATTTGAAGGTGTTTATTAATGGAAGGACCCGCTAATTCGACTAATCCTGTGTCGAGTGCTCTTAATATCAAAATCTCACCCAAAGGAGTGTTAATTTCTGTGGTTTTTAGAATTTCCATTTGGATTTCAGCTTCTTCAAAACTTTTTCGAGCCGTCGCTATAATGGTACCTTCTTTTATAAGAATTCGTGGTTTCGGTAAATCTGTAATAACATCATACTTTTCCCCGTCTCTTCCAATGGAAGTTAATCCAAGTGTCATATCTTTTAAATTTACGATAAGATAGTTTAAAGTCGTAGTTTTACTCACATTTTTAGCTAAACCAATTATAGATACAACACTTTGATGCTCAATTTTTTCAAGAAAATATGTTAAGAAGTCCATTTGCACAATAGATACAATGCTCAAATCCTTAAAAAAGTAAATGTATTATCTTAAGGAAAACGAGTTTAATAAAATATTTATACCAGATCATTAAAATTATTCTTAGTAGTTATTAATTAAGTATTGAGATATATATGGTAACCCAGAAGAAGGATGCAATTGTCATCGTTTTATCCATTGGTTTAATAATTTCTACATTCGGAAATTTCATCCTAATCACAGAATTTGGCGTTAATAATTCCAAATCACCACCTCACGATCACGGGGGGGAAAATTTGATTGTGGGAACCCTATCTGGTCCTGTTGATCTAGATCCCGTCGATAGTTGGGATAGTGCATCTTGGGACGTAATTAATCAGGTTTGTGAAGGTTTATTATTCTATAATTATAGTGATCCTGAACTTCCATTAACACCTTTATTGGCAACGAATTTCACATTTTTAGATTCAACACATATTGATTTTACACTAAGAACGGGAGTAACTTTTCATGACGGAACAGCATTTAATGCTGACGCTGCTAAATGGAATTTTGACAGACTAATGCACTTTTTAAATCATACTGGCACATTAGCTGATGGACTAAGCCCCGCAAAAATTCATTCACTGTTCGAATTCGTTGATGGAAGCCCAATCATTGCTGATGTAGTAAAAATTGGTGATTTTACAATCCAAATTCATTTGAATGGTCCCTATTCCTCAATATTAGGATTATTAGCGTTTGCAGCAACGCGTATGCTATCTCCAACTTATCATGAAGCTCAAGGACACCTTGATACCTACATTGACACATCGGCAGATCTTATTGTTGGAACTGGTCCTTATGAGTATATAGAATATGTCACTGACAATTTTGTCAGATTAAAACGATTTGACAACTACTGGATGGAACCCGTGATGTTTGATGAATTGATTCTAGATGTCATTGACGATTCGACCACACGAAACTATGCTATGTTAGCAGGTGACATCGATTATCTGATTGGATCACATTTAGATTTTTGGGATTGGTTTAACGAAAGCCCATACATTACATTTAAAGAAATGGACAAACCGGGTCTATCTTATCATTATCTTGGAATGAATAATAAACAAATTAATGTGACTTGGAGAAAAGCAATATCTTATGCTGTAAACTATACGTATATTCTTCAAGATATGTGGGAAGGTTCAATGGTAAAATCATATGGACCAGTCTCTCCTGGATTTTCCTCATATTTCGATGATTTGCTTAAACTTAAAGCACCTTACTATAATCTTACAATTGCTAGACAAACTATAATTGATGATCCGGGTATTAATACTACTGGTCTCTCAGCTTCAATCAATCCACATGATGTAGCTTGGGAGAGTGCTAACCTTACTATATTTAACTTTTCATATAATAATGATAATTGGTTTCGAGCAGATTTATATTTTGTATTGAAGGAGTGGCTTCTAGATATAGGGATTATTTTGGAAGATGCAGGTACCGATTGGCCTACATATATCCTTTTCCGTTATTTTAGATGGTATCCTCCAAATTATGATGAATATCAACTCTTTTGGAGAGCATGGGGTCCAGACTATCTTGATCCGATGAACATTATTACACCAATATTTTCAAATACCTCTATATACTCCAATGCAGCACAAGTAAATGATCCGATATTAGAAAAAATGATAACGGACTACCTATCAGAAACATTAGAAGCAGTCAGAATCGCGACAATTAAAAATATTACTGAGTATCTTGCCACAGAATTATATCCACACGCTTTCGGGTATCATCCACGGATAAGAATTTGTCATGCAGTAGATTTATATGGAGTAGCATATAATGTCGCGGGTGTTTTCTGGGCATATCCGATTAAAAGAAATCTTACATGGGCTCCTTAATGGCAAAATTATTTGTCACTTCGTAAGTTTTTCCCGAATTCATTTTTTTTTCTCGCTTTTGAGAAAATCATTAGGGCAAAAAGTTCAATTAAATATTTATACCAGACTGTCAAAAATATACATATTAGTGAAGTTAATTAATTTTTGAAATGCGGATGGCAATCCAAAAGAAGGACATTCTTGTCCTAGTTTTATCTGTTGGTTTAATAATTTCTACAACCGGAAGCATAGTTTTTGGTACCCTACTAAGCCAATCTTATAATATGAAACCGCAACAAAAAGGGGAGGTTCTGAGAGTGGGAACCATGTTTGAACCGGAAGATCTTGATCCCGTGAATACCTGGAATAGAGCATCATGGGATATACTTACTCAGTGTGTAGAAGGGTTGTTATTTTATAATGTAAGTGATCATAACCTTCCATTGACACCATGGTTAGCAACGGATTACACCTGGATTGATCCAAATACACTCGACATTAACCTAAGAGCCGGCGTAAAATTTCATGATGATACTTCATTCGATGCTGATGCTGTAATTTGGAATTTTAACAGACTTTTGCATTTTATGAACCATACTGAAGCATTATCTAGTGGATTGCCAAGAGCAAAAATTTACTCACTGTTTGAATTCGTCGATGGAAGTCCAATTATAGCTGATATTGTAAAAATTGGGCATTTAGAAATCAAACTTATCTTAAATAGGCCTTTCACTTCAATATTAGGGTTATTAGCTTTCACTGCAACAGGAATGATCTCCCCAACTTATCATGAAGCTCAAGGACACCTCGAAGCATATATTGACATCTCATCAGATAAAGTTGTAGGTACTGGCCCGTATGAGTATGTTGAATATGTTCTTGACGATAACGTTACTTTAATAGGTAATCCAAATTATTGGATGGAACCTGTTATGTTTGATGAATTAATCTTTGATATCATTGATGATTCAATCACTCGAAATTATGCTTTATTAGCTGGTGAAATTGATTATCTCTTTGGTTCAATACCATACATTTGGGATACTTTTAAGGAAAGTCCATTTACGCATTTTGAAGTAATTGACAGACCATGTTTGACCTATTCTTACCTGGCGATGAATAATAAACAGATTAATGTAACTTGGAGAAAAGCAATCTCTTATGCGATTAATTATACCTATTTTCTCGATTGGTGGGAAGGATCAGTCTCAAAATCATATGGTCCTATTTCTCCAGGATTTGCACCATATTTCGATGAAGCTATTAAAGAAAAAGCCCCATATTATAATCTTACGATAGCACGACAAACATTAATCGATGATCTCTGGATCAACACAACTGGTCTAACTGCTTCAGATAATCCTGACGATTCGGCTTGGCATAATGCAGATCTAAGAACTTTAAACCATTCCTATAATACAGATAGTGGGTTTAATGCTGATAGACAAGTTTTTTTAACGAACTGTCTTGATGATATTGGGATCGAAGTAATTGACGGAGGGACTAATTGGGCATATTTTCTATATCGAGCGTTTGGTTATATACCGGGTGGTTGCGATGATTTACAGATATTCTGGGTTTGGTGGAGACCTGATTACCTTGATCCAATGAACATGATTTATCCATTATTTTCTAACGTTTCAAGTGTAAACTCAGCACAGGTCAATGATCCATACTTACAGAATATGATAAACACCTATATGGTAGAGCCCTCAGAAAATATTCGAGTTGAAATAGTCAAAAATATTTCAATGTACATTGCCACAGAATTATACCCTCATGTGTTTGGTTACCATTCCAAGACGAGATCAATTCATGCAGCGGATTTATATGATGTTCCCTATAATGTCGCAGGTGTTTTCTGGGCATATCCGATTAAAAGAAATCTCAATTGGGATCCTTGGTGAACTAAATCTACAAATAATGGATTTAAACACTAGCTAGAAATTATTTGGAAAGTTTCTTCCGTCTTAGTTTTCGAACAAGATCCTCAGGTTCAATAGTCATTTTCTGACCACTCAGCAAAGCACTAACGCCAATTTGTTTCTCACATTCTTCACAGTGGCAATCAGCAATATAATCTGTGGGTTCCTCATAGGTTGTTATAACACCTTCGAAGTTTCGTAAGACAACACGTGAATTTCCTTGAGATATCGTATAATCCGGCATGACTGGAATCTTTCCACCCCCCCCAGGAGCATCTACTACGAACGTTGGTACACATAGACCTGAAGTATGACCTCGTAGTCCTTCAATAATCTCAATTCCTTGAGCTACACTAGTTCTAAAATGTCCAAGCCCTAAAGAAAGATCACATTGATAGATATAATAGGGTCTAACTCGAATTCTTACTAATTCATGCACCAACTTTTTCATTACATGAATACAATCATTAACTCCTCTCAGCAAAACTGATTGATTTCCGAGCGGTATTCCAGCATCGGCTAACATGGTGCATGCTCTAATAGAATCTTCGGTAATTTCATTGGGATGATTAAAGTGGGTATTAAACCAGATAGGGTGATATTTTTTGAGCATTTCACATAACTCTGGGGTAATTCGGAAAGGATTTGTAACCGGGGATCGTGAGCCAATGCGTATTATCTCTACATGGGGGATTCCCCTCAGTCTTTTAAGAATTTCCTCTAATTTTTTATCAGATACTAATAATGCGTCACCTCCTGATAGAAGTACATCACGTATAGAAGGCGTATTTTTAATATAATCAATACTATCATCAATTTGCTTCTGTGGGGGTGCCATATCGTGATGACCAGCAAACCTTCTTCTTGTACAATGCCGACAGTACATCGAGCAGTTTTCCGTTATCAAAAATAAGACTCTATCAGGATAACGATGAGTTAAACCTTCAACTGGAGAATCTATATCCTCACTAAGGGGATCTTCCAGATCACCTATATATCTCTCTAATTCATGAATTGTTGGGATTGCTTGCTTTCGGATGGGATCGAAAGGATCATTAGGATCGATTAATGAAAGGTAATAAGGAGTAATTGCCATTCTGTACTCCTGCAATAGTCGAGGATCATCCTCTTCGTTTGTTAACGAGATATATTTTTTTAACTCCTCTA
>JAEOTL010000182.1 GCA_016839845.1 Promethearchaeota archaeon | reverse complement strand
AGAGCTCAGTTCATTAATCTTTTAGATTGATAGAAAGTACGTCGCTTAGCCTGGTAGAGCGCTGGTCTGCTAAACCAGTGTCCAACGGATACGTGGGTTCGAAAAGATTATGCATCTAGCATATCACCGAAAATCCCACCCTGAGCGCTCATATTTTTCAAGAACTAATTATATATTGAGATATTTTTTGGAGTTTAGATATGGTTTTAGATAGCCTAGAGAATATATATTTTCAATTCTCCTTAAAAATCACAAATTTTAATTTTAACTAATTATTAAACCTAATCAAAAGGTTTTTTTAATCTGGGCCAGTGGTCTAGTGGCTATAATATTGTTTAACTTCTAAAATAGAGCAAAGACGTCTCGCTTACACCGAGAAAATCGGGAGTTCGAACCTCCTCTGGCCCATTATTTCTTACTTGTCATAGAGCAATTTTCTTATCTTTTTAGGTCGTATTGCACTCATCTTACAATTTTTGAGTTTTTTTCCAATGTGAGAGATAATTCCTGGAGCATCGGAGTCTTTCTTTAATAAAACGAGGTTTTCTAAGAAACCAAATCTCTTAACTGTAATGATATCTCTAAAATGCCCTTGTTGTGTTATTACTTTCTTAAACTGACCCTTGGTCTCCCCACTGAGAAACACACCCTCAATATTTTCGCGTGTTATTTTTTTAAAAAGGTTGAGGGTTTCAGGGGCAAATTCTCCTTGTATTTTATTATTTTCTGTTTCAATCTTAGTGATTTTTACATAAACGGGGAAATTATCTATAAATTCATATGCTTCAATAATTTCCTTTAAGGATTTTTCCTTACCATTACATAATTGAGTCCGAAGTGTATGTAAATTTACTAATATATCTATTTGTGGATCCATGATACCGCAATCAGCAAATAATCCAAACCCGACCTTTCCTACATCCACCAGTGTTCCTTTGAAAATCTGACCAACTTTTATTGAATTAAATTCTTGAATACTCCCTATTTCGCTTTTTAATAAGTTTTGAACAAAAACTTCTTCAGGTCCGTTTATAATGACCTCGAATCTTTTGTCATATTGCCTTAATTTTTTTAATTTCACTGTAGTGTCAGGAAATCCCTTGATATGCTCATATAAATACTTTTGATATCTTAAGTAAATATCTTCCTTTTGTTTTTTTGGTGAAATATTGTAAATTTTATCGATTAATACTAAACTTTTTGGCAATAAGATCACAATATGGTTGGAAACTTAGAATTGTAATTCTCCTAATCTATTAAACGTAAAATAGTTTACTCATTCTATCATAGCATTCTCCAATGCTAAAAAGACTTATATTTCTAAATTTTTATTTTTCATTTAAATTAAAATTAGATTAATTTAGAAAGTGGAATTATTATGGAAGAACAAAGATTTCATGAGCTTTCCAATGCTCTAAATAAGCAGGAAGGAATAGAGGAGATTTTTCTGTTAAATAGTGAAGGAGATGTTGTTTTTAAATCAGGAGAATTCCAATTATCTAACGATGAAGCAAGAGCAATTCTCACTGCATGGAAAACAAACGAACCTGCTCTCGTGTTTCAAGGCAGTAGATTTGCAATTTTAAAAAACGATGAGATTCAATTGGCTGCTAAGAATATTGGAGGAGGAAAAGGTAACATTGTAGGATCAATTACTAAAGAAGGGGATTATCTTGTCGCTCATACAAGGGATGAAGGATTGATAATACTAGAGTGGTCAATTTTCATAAATAAAGTTGCGTGGTCTTGAATTAGGATAATTTAAAGATCTGAATTAAAAACCCTCTCTGTTATGCTTTTTATCATAATTTAAATTCTTTTTTTAAAATATATTATAAAAATATTTATTTCAGTAATTATTACTTCAGATTAACAAAGTAAACAAAAAAATAATATAAATAAAAGGAATTAATCAAAATTTAAAACCTATAAAACGTAAACCGTTTTTATTAGCAAATTTAGGATTTTAAAAAAGTTTGAATCAAATATAAGGAGGCTGATGAATTATCTTCCAAGGTCAAGGTAGAGGATACGATATGGCAATAACTCAGTTTTCACCTGAGGGTCGTCTATTTCAAGTAGAATATGCCATTGAGGCAGTTAGAAGAGGAACAACCGCAATTGTTTGTATAAATAAAAATTCTGTTGTGTTTGCGGTTGAGAAGAAAAGTTCTGAACTTCAAGATCAAAGTTTAGGTTCAGAAAAAATATTTAAGATTGACGATCACATTGGAGTTGCCATAGCAGGATTAACTGCGGATGCAAGAGTTCTCATTGATAGGGCTCGCATTCAAGCGCAGGTTAATTTATTAAATTATGATGAGAAAATCTCAGTAAAAGACTGCACATTAAACATTTGTGAGTATAAGCAAGTATTTACCCAGAATGCAGGAGTTCGCCCTTTTGGGGTTTCATTTTTAATTGCTGGAATTGACGAAGATGGTAAACCTTCTTTATATTTGACTGATCCATCAGGCGCATTATGGAAGTATTTTGCGTTCGCTATCGGATCAGAAGCCACAGAAGTAAGGGCTTACCTTGAGGAACATTATAATGAAGATATAAGTGATGAGGAACTTAAATTGCTACCTCTTAAAGCGCTCAAAGAATTGATGGGTGATAATTTAACTAAGAGTACATGCGATGTAGCATATATATTGAAAGAAGATAGAAAGTTTACACCTTTAAGTTTAGATGAAAAGGAAGAACTATTAGGTAAATTAATATCTTCTGAAAGTAAAGAGTAATCTCTCAAGGCAGTAACCCTTCATAGTTATCTATTAACGCAAAGACAATAAAAGATAGGATTGAACTTTAGCGAAACCAATTCATAAGATAAGGAAGTTACATTATGTTTGGGCGTCCAACCGACCGACCAAGGATTGATTTAGGAGAATATATCATTGGAAGAATTGGGAAGTCAGGAAGAAATTTTGAGATGTTAATGGATCCCGAAAAAGCGTGGGAAGCAAAAAAGAATATACGTGAAGAAATCGACAACCGATTAAAAGCGGGAGAAGTAAAAACTCGTCTTGATGTTGAAGAAGTTTTAAATGACCGTAAGATAGATCTTGAACTCATTTTTGAGAGTTTTACGGTGTTTGAAGATTTAAGGCGAGGAAAAAAAGCTACTGATGGTGATATGGAAGTTGTATTCGATACAACTGATGGTAAAACGATTGCTGCTCATATATTACTCGACGGAGAAATTCATTGGACTAAACATCAAAGGGAAGAGGAAAGAACCAAAAAAATGAAACAAATTATTTCTATAATCAGCAAAAATGCAATTAATCCCCAAAATAAGAAACCTCATCCTTATCAACGAATTGAAAAAGCTATAGAAGAAGCTAAAGTTAAAATTGATTTAATGAAGAATCCTGAAGAACAAGTTGATGACGTTGTTAAAAGCATTCGAGCAATTATACCAATTCGAATGGAACAAGTTGAAATGGCGATTAAGATCCCTTCCTCCTTTACTGCCAAGGGTTATAATATCGTAGCTCAATTAGCACAGATCAAGAAAGAGGAATGGCAGTCTGATGGTTCTTGGGTATCAGTTATTAGTTTACCAGCGGGATTACAAATGGAGTTAATTGATAAATTGAACAAACTCACTCATGGTAGAATTCAAACTAAAATTTTGAAATCCTAACCACCAAGGATTTAGTTAATTCTCGTTTATATTATTTTTTACAAAGGTTAGGAAATAAGATAGTAATTAGAAAGAAAGTGAAAACAATAATGGAGAACGATACAAAAGAAAATTCATTTGAGGAAGTTGAAAAAACTTCAAATGATGAAGATGAAGAATACGAGGATTTTGAAGATGATGAAGCTTCAAGAGAGATCGTTGTTCCAGGAGAAGTATTAACTGAAGATACCAAGACTTTTATGCCTGGTAGAGGAACCATATACAACAAAAAAAGAACAAAAATAATTTCTTTAAATATAGGGTTGAAACAAGTAAAAAGGAATTACATTAATGTGATTCCCCTTAGAGGTTTTTATACTCCTCGACCTGGTGATAAAGTTATTGCCCTTGTTGTAGATAAAAATCCTGTGAAATACAGATGTGATATTGGTGCAAAGGACTTCGGCACCCTCAAACCAAAAAATACCATTAAGAGAAGTAAAATGGGATCGTATAGAGGAGGCGGAAGGGGTGGTGGAGGTAGATCTCAAAATAGCGAGGATTCAACTACAAGCAAATTTGATATAGGAGATATTTTAATAGTAAAAATATTATCCGCCGATCGTTTAAATAAACCGGAATTAACTACTGTAGGAAAATATTTAGGGAAAAGAAATAATGGGGTTGTAATTTCAATAGATCCCCCTAAAATTCCCCGAATAATCGGTCGCAATGGTTCAATGATTAAAATGTTAAATAACTTAACAAACAGCAATATTTTCGTTACTCAAAATGGAAGAATATGGCTAAAGGGGGAAGATCTTGCTCATGAACGATTATTAATAGAAGCAATTCAGAAAATCGCATCAGAGGCGCACACAGTAGGATTAACAGATCGAATGCAAGAATTTATTATAAATGAAAAAAAGAAAAGAGGTTTAGAATAAAATGCCGTTAGTTATTAAAGACGAATATCCCGAGAAACTTTTTCGTGAAGATGGAAAAAGACTTGATGGGAGAGACTTAACAGAACTAAGACCAATAAAAATGGAAGTAGGAGTTATTAATAATGCTGATGGATCGGCTTATCTTGAATGGGGAAATAATAAAATATTTGCTGCAGTCTATGGACCAAGAGAAGTCCATCCAAAACATCTAGCAAAACCAGATCGAGGAATTCTTAGAATTTTTTATAGAATGGCCACATATTCTGTTTTTGACCGAAAAAGACCTGCTCCTGGGCGTAGAGAAAAAGAGATTTCAATGATTGTATCAGATTGCCTTGAGCCAATTCTTTTCCTTGAATTGTATCCAGGTACTAGCTTTGAAGTTTTTATCGAAGTAATTGATGCAGACGGAGGAACTAGATGTGCTAGCACCACTGTAGCCGCTTTGGCTTTAGCAGACGCAGGAGTACCAATGAAAAGTTTGGTAACTGCAATAGCAGTCGGTAAGATAGACGGAAAACGGGTTGTCGATCTCTCAGGAATTGAAGATAAAGCAGGAGAAGCAGATCTACCAATAGCAATTACATGGTATAATGAAGAAGTATCCTTATTACAATTTGATGGAGATATGAACTTGGAGGAAATGAATGATTTCTTGAATTTAGCTGAGGAAGCACTGAAAAAAGTTCATCAAATACAATTAGACTCGTTAAAAAGAAAATATATAGCTATACAAGAAGAATATAAAGAAGAGAAAGGAGGAAAAGGTGATTAACACACATGATGGATGTTAGACGAATTATATCCCGTATTGAAAAGAATTTTATTGCTTCTAATTTAAAGAAAGAAGAGAGAATTGATGGTCGAGGGTTATGGGAATATCGGGACTTTACGATTAAAGCCGACACAGTTGCTTCTGCGGAAGGTTCTGCTGATGTTACATTAGGTGATACAAGAATAATTACCGGATTAAAATACGATGTTGGTGAACCTTTTCCAGATCTTCCAGATGAAGGAGTGGCTACTGTCATGGCTGAGTTACTGCCCTTGGCATCCCCCTTATTTGAAAGAGGACCCCCAGATGAACAATCAATAGAATTAGCTCGTGTTGTTGATCGGGGAATTCGACATGCGGATTGCATTCAAACAAAAAAGCTATGTATTAAAGAAAAGGAAGCTGTATATATCCTTTTTATTGATATGTATGTAATTAACCATGGTGGAAATTTAATTGATGCTGGTGGTGTAAGTGCTTTAACCACATTACTTTCAGCGCATATTCCTAAAGGTAAAATTGGAGATAATGGGCTTGAATGGACTGGAAAATATTTTACAGGAAAAGATCTAGTCAATGAGCTACCTTTTGTTTTAACATATGGGAAGATTGATGACATAATTTTCCTAGATCCCAATCTACCTGAAGAATTAATAGCAGAAGGGAGAATTTCAATTTCTGTGACTGAAGATAAGATTACATCGATTCAAAAAAGTGGGGTAGCTACATTTTCCATTGATGAAATTAAAATGCTCAGTAAAAAATCGATGGAAATTGGACGTAAGTTAAGAAAGGAGTTAAATTTAGAACAATATATATCTTCTGTCTAATAATTTTTATTTTTTTTTATATCTTTTTTTTAGTTAATTATTTTTAAAGCCTTAATTCAAAGTATTCAATAATTTTAATTTGTAATCTAACCTACAAAATCCATTGGAGACTATAGTGTGCTATAGAAAAATTTATAGTATACCATAAATTTTAATGTAACATTATTTATCGAAAACTAATTAAAGCATAAAATGACTAGAACTAAGAAAGTTGGTCCCACTGGGAAATACGGTGCGAGATACGGAAGCACTTTGAGAAAGAGGACTCGTTTAATTTTAGAAAAAATGAAAGGAGATATTAAATGTCCTCGATGTGAAACAAAAGGTTCGATTCAAAGAGTATCGGCCGGTATTTGGCATTGTAAAAAGTGTGACGCTCGATTTACTGGTGGAGCTTATTTTACAGAAACGCCTAGGGGCGCAGAATCTTTCAGAGTTGCTAAACGGCGTCAAAGAGAAATTGAAACCATTGAAGAATAATGAATCAAGATACTCTTTTTACAATTGAATCATCAATAGAATTTCGTTTTACCAATTCTGATATTCGCGATAATTCTTATAACTCATTTATGCCAGAAATTCAGAAATTGCACACAAAACGCTCAAAAATTGTAATAGAAAAAAAAAATAAGACGAATTTGCTCTTTAAAATCGAATCTAACGATATAACTGCATTTCGAGCGTCTATAAACGAAATTGTTAGTTTTGGGAAAATAATTGATAGTACAATATCATTAACAGAAATTTCTTAAAAAAAAAAGTATTACTACTATTATAATAAAGTACCAATAAGGAAGGAAAAAAATGTCTATTAATCTTGAAAATTTAAGTGAAGAACAGAGGAGTAAATTACAAAATCTAGCAAACTTGCAACAAACTTATGAGATTATTCAACAACAAAAAAATCAGACAGAATCCCATTTAAGAGAAACGGAATTTGCAATTGAAGAATTGGAAAAGATCGGTGATGACGCCATCGCTTACAAATCTATCGGAGGACTACTTCTAAAAAGTGATAAAAATAAGTTACTTGACGAGAAAAAAAGTCTAAAAGTTACTCTTGAGATGAGAGCCAAAACATTAGATCAAAAAAATACTCGGCTGGAAAATCAAATTAAAACATTGAGTAGTTCAATTCAAGCCGATCTTCAAAATAAAAGTGCTTAAATAAATTTATGTCAATTTCTAAATTTGAAGACTTTCTTTCTTTTTTAGAGGGTAAAAAAATACTCTTAACTACCCACGATTTAGTTGATATTGATGGTTTAGTGTCCTGCTATGCGTTATATCAGTTTTTAGAGACATACTTTAAAAATCCTGTGCTCTCAATCTATTTTTCGAATGTATCAAAGGATACAAAGAATTTTATGAAACGTTTTACTCATAAATTCCCGAGTTTTAACTTTAATTATTCAAATAATGTTAAATTTTCTGATTTCGAAGTTTGTATAATAGTTGATACGAGCAACATTAAACAAATAAGAACTAAAGATGGAAATGATAATCCCGTAGAAATCCCTTATTTTTTCATAGATCACCACCATTATCCAGAAGATTTAACCAAAAGAGAAGACAATAATTTGGTAAGTATAATAAATGAACAGCGATCATCGACAGCAGAAATAATTCTAGAGCTTTTTGAGGTTTATGATCAAGAATTGACATTACCCTACAAAATTTTAATAATCACCGCGATTTTAACTGATTCTGGATTTTTTAAATATGGGAGTAATGAAACAATAAAGAACGTATCTAAATTAGTAGATGAAGATGTGGACATACAGGAAATTCAACATATGCTAGAGAAGGATACGGATATATCAGAAAGAATCGCCAAAATAAAAGGATCGCAAAGAGTGAGAATAGTCCGTGAAGGAGATTACTTAATAGGAATCAGCAATGCTAGTAGTTTTGGTGCTAAAATTGCCTCAACATTACTTAATGTTGGTTTTGATATCAGTATCGTCTATTCTATTCAAAAAAAAGAAACAACTATTAATGCGAGAGCTAGGAAAAGTGTTTGTAAGAGCAAAGGATTACATTTAGGGAAAATAATGGAAGAACTTTCTAAGGAATTCAATGGAAGTGGAGGGGGGCACGATGGTGCTGCCTCTTTGACTGTTAAAATTAAAGTAGATATTTTGCTTGAAAAATTAATTCTAAAAATCAAGCAAGCATTATAATTTAAACTTTTATTAATTAATGAAAAATATAAATAAAAACTGAATGATAGATTCTCATTGAGTATGGATTTAATAAAATTTGATAATTTTTCCTTCCGATATAAAGGATATGACGAATATGCCTTAGATAACATAAATTTGAGAATCAGCGAAGATAAATTTATAGTATTGTGTGGGGAAACAGGATCAGGAAAAACAACCTTAATAAGATGTATGAATGGATTAATTCCTCAGTTTTATTCTGGTTTTTATAAGGGAATTGTAAATATTAATGAGAAGAATACAAGTACTACCCCGATAAGCGATCTTTCTACTGAAGTTGGCATCGTATTTCAAAATCCTGAGAACCAATTAGTTTCTATGAACGTAGAACATGAGATCGCATTTGGATTAGAAAATTTAGGTGTTCAACCAGAAGAGATCTCACGAAAAATAAAAGAGAGCGCATCCTTGACTGAAATTGAACACTTAATGGATAAAGCTCCCTTTGAACTGAGCGGGGGGGAACAACAACGAGTTGCGTTAGCATCAATCCTCGTGCTGGAACCTAAAATACTCATATTGGATGAACCTACGGCTCTATTAGACCCTTATATGGCAAAAAAAATCGTTAACCTACTTAAAGAGATTCAAGCAGAACGACGAATCACAATTCTGATAAGTGAACATCGCTTAGATTTATTACTTCCAATCGCAGAACAAATGATTCTTATGGAGGAAGCTCGGGTAATCGAACATGGTTCTACTGAAGAGGTTCTTAATGGCAAGAACTTTGAAAGATTAAGGTTAAATAAGCCAACTATTTTTAGGACGTTTAACAGTCTTCAGCAGAGTAACTTATATTCAGGTAAAATTCCCACTTCAATACCCGGAGTGATAAAAACTATTAAAAACTATAGACATAACAGGTGAGTGGCATAGAAAAAAATCAAACGATGATAATGGTCAAAAATCTCGATTATAGTTATCCAAACGGTACTGTTGCATTAAAAGCTATCAACTTAAAAATTAATAAAGGTGAACTTGTTGGTATCATGGGTAAAAATGGAGCTGGTAAAACAACACTTATTCGCTCTTTGAATGGGTTAATTAAACCCACACGAGGCGAGATTTTCATAAACAACGAAAATACAAACTTGAAAAGCATAGCTCAATTGTCGAGAAATATTGGTTTAATTTTTCAAAATCCCTCTCATCAGCTCTTCGCTAATTCCGTTGAAGATGAAATCAAATTCTCATTGAAAAATTTGGATATGAGTAAGGAAGAGCTTCAAAATAAAGTAAATAATGTTTTAAAAGAATTTGATCTTGAGAAATATCGGGAAAGATCCCCACTAAATCTTTCAGGCGGAGAATCAAAAAAACTCGCAATCGCTTCAATAGTATGTAGAGACGTGGAAATTCTTGTGTTTGATGAACCCACATTGGGCCAAGATGCAAGAGAAATTGAATCATTTATTAATTTAATCAATGAGGAGAGAAAAAAAAATAAAACTATTATTATTATTACTCATAATATTGAATTTACTTATGACTATATCCCTAGAACAATTTTAATGGCTGATGGACAGATAATAGCAGATGGACCAACCCATCATATATTGAGTAATGATCTTCTTGTCAATAAATCATCACTAGTATTACCTCAAGCACAGCAAATATCACTAGCCCTGCAAGATTCAGGATTCAAAAATACAGAAAAAATTACCACAAAAAATGAGCTAATTTCCTATATAACGCAAATATTGACCAACAACCCAATTTCAGAGGAGGACTAATAAAATGTCTTTAGATTTTCTCAATGCTTTTAAGTTTATAAAAAAGAAATCTTTTTTACACCAGCTAGATCCTCGAGCTAAACTAATATTAGCGTTAATTTATACGATAATTGCATTACTATTTAATCAAATTGTTCCTCTATTTATCATTTTCTTAAGTTTAATCCCTCTGATCATTATTGGTAAACTCCTAAAGCAATGGCTTAAGAGTATCCGTGCCATGTCCTTCCTAATACTGTTTATTCTCATATTAAACACTCTGTTCATATCTTTTTCATTTGCCGTGGCAATGATTTTTCGAATATATATTATGGTTTCTGCTTTTTCCCTCTTCTTTTTAACTGTGGATCCGAATGATTTGGCATTATCATTGATAACAATGAAATTCCCGTATGAATTCGCATTCTCTTTCTCTTTAGCATTCAGATTCGTCCCAACTATAGCAATAGAAGCCCAAAACATTATAGATGCCCAACAAAGCAGGGGATATGAAATGCAAGAAAAAGGTTTAATCAATCAAATTAAAAATCTCTTTCCTTTATTAATTCCCCTTATAATCTGTTCAATACGTAGAGCCTTTAATGTCGCTGAGGCTTTAGAATCAAGAGCATTCGGGAGTAAGAAGGAACGTACATATTACTACACCATTAAATTTACCGTGAAGGATTGGATTTTTACAATATACTTGCTTTTAGTTCTTACATTTTTTATTATCTTGAAGGTTCAGTTTGCTTATATGCCAGAATTTTTCTTATGGAGTTTACCAGTTTGATAATTAAAAATTTTTTTATTAAAGAAATGGCCCTTAATTATTTTGTAGGATTAAACCAAATCAATTTTGATTCAAATTACATTATAGAAAACCTTGAAATTAAAGATAAAGGGGATCTCATTAAAATTTTATTTGGTTTAATCGAAAACATCCAAAAAGATAATAATGAGTTAGTTATCCAATTCATAAAAGATAATTATGTTTTAAACCAAGATCATATATTCACAGCTTGCTATTATTTACAAAAAGCCTTCCATCATAAATCAAACATATCAAACAGCAAAAATATCGAACTACTTTTATATTTATCAACAAAAAGGCAGATTAGTAAAGGAATAGAATCCTTTGGGATTGATATGAAAGATTTAAATAAGGGAACATTAACCACATGCTTTATCTCCCCAACTAATAATATAGAACGAGTTAATAACAAACTCTTGCAAATTTTGAAAGCTAAGGATGTAAAATTAACAATTAACGATTTAACCCTTGAAAAAATCAACAGGATCAATCAATACTTCGATTTAAATAATATGCAAATTAACTCAATATTAAATTCCTATGGAACCAAACAAAAAGATATTTTGGAGAATAAAAATGACCTAAATAATCTTGCCTTAGCAACTTTTGATTTAATTTGTGAGAAGATGGCTTTATTAAATGTTGAAAGAACAAAAGTAAAACAGAACTCTACTCGTTAATTATTCGAATAATATCTTTTTTTTCAAGAAAAGAAATCCCACTATAATTTCCCAACACTTCAATCCTAATAATCTTATCGGGATTTTCAAGATCTACATTATTGCTAATCCCCTTTGCTATCATCTCAATTAATAAATCTCGGTCAATTTTTTCGTGCTTCCTTCGCTTTAGAACGATTCTAAAAGATTCTTGTGATGAAATAAAGGTCTTATATTGTTCATGGACTAACTTAGTTAAAATTTGTGCGGTTGTTTCGCATACAAAATCTATTGGTACAATTTTTAAGATATATTGGAAGAACTTAGGATCTTTTTCAGATATTTTTCGAATTTTACCTATGGCTTCTTTTGCTTCGATATTAGTTAATGCGGCAATTAAGCCTGAAAAAGGGAGCTTTGAGATTACTGGATAAATATCACCACAAATTGACAAGATAAACCATAATTCTGCGTTAGCATTTACTTCATTAAATCTAGATGTGGAAATTAATAGATTAAAATTTTTCGTATTATTCACCCTCAGTATTAGACAGAAAATCCAAAATCTCTTCCTTTGGTATTTTACCGATTCTTAAAAAAGTTGGTTTATCACTGGTACAATCAACTATTGTTGTCGATAATTGTGATTTAGATTTTCCTCCATCAATAATTAAATCAATTGGACTCATTATTCTTTTAGCGACTTCTTCTCCACTAATACAAGGAGGTTCCCCTGAATAATTGGCAGATGTCCCGATTATAACTCCGAGATGCCCTTTTGACTTAAGAAGTCTCAATATCCTTAGTGTAATTTCGTTCTCTGGAACACGTAGACCAACAGTTGATTTAAATCCCGTTACTTCAGGTGGTATAATTGATGGCTCTTTCTTCTTTAAAATTAGTGTTAACTGACCTGGCCAATACTTCGAGGCTAATGTAGTTGATAACGTGTTAAATTCTGCGATCTTTAAAGCTTCCTCATAATCAGAAACTAACAATAAGAAACCCTTGGCTCGATCTCGGAATTTGATGTCATATATTCGGTTAATTACTTCAAGATCTACAGGACTTCCTCCAATCCCATAAACAGAATTGGTTGGAAAAGCAATGACTTTTCCATCTATTATATTTTCAACAGCAGTTTCTAAATATACCGCTATATTATTTAACTCTTTCCCAGCAAGTTTTACTAAGAATCCCATGAATATAGATTAAAATTTTGTTCCTTTTCTCCTATAAGGTTTCATTCTATTATAATTTCACAAGATTAAGTAAATAAAAAATATTTAGAAATCATTTTGGATATTGTTCTTGGCAACTCAATTCTACAGTTATCCGTTCCCAGTTATGATCTAATTGTTCCTGAAGTTCTATTAGATCTTTCTCTGAGATTTGAGCAAATCTTTTTTGTTTAGAAAGATAATCTACTAGTGGAACCCTTTTAGATGCGTCAACTAATGCTTTACTCTTTTTAGATAACGTCATAATACCATTTTCAACCTCAAATAGTATCCACGAACCTGATTTTACCGCCAATCGAGCTATCTCAATAGCATTTTCAGAATTGAAACCCCATCCAGGAGGGCAAGGAGCTAAAATATGGATATATTTGCAACCTTTAATTGACTTCGCTTTTTTAAATTTGTCATATAAATCAAGAGGGTCACTGATACTGCAAGTCGCAACATATGGTATTTCATGAGCCGCTAGTATAGCTGGTAAGTTCTTCTTAAACCTATCCTTTCCTAGAGTTGTCGTTGTAGTGATTGCTCCGTGGGGTGTGCTTGAAGAACGTTGAATTCCCGTATTCATATATGCCTCATTATCATAACAGCAATATAAAATGTCAGTATTTCTCTCTGCGGCTCCGCTAAGGCCTTGAATACCTATATCTGCTGTTCCACCATCTCCTGCGAATACTAATGAAGTAATTTCATCCCACCCTCTATTTGGAAACCTATGAGCTTTTGCATCAAAAGCTGCTTTCATACCTGTAGCAGCCGCCGCTCCAGCAGCGAATGCCATATTAGTAAATGGGAAATTTGGTGCCGTCTTAGGCCACAATCCTATAACGACATTTAAACATGAAGCGGGAGTTACAAGGGCAGTATTAGGTCCTAAAGCCTTCATTGCCCATCTAAGAGCAACTTCAAGACCGCAACCGGCGCAGCAAGAGTTCCCCGGGAGGAACAGCTCTTCTTGGCAAGAATCTAACGCTTCTTTTAATTTTACCATCTTTTAATCAACCTCCAATAATCCATCCCAGAGTGTCCCATGCAATATGTCTTTGGGAACCTCTCCAGTTTCATTTAAATGGGCTAACATTTTTAATTGATTTCTCTGTTGTTCTTGGGATACTTCCCTTCCTCCTAATCCATTAATGATCGGTAACATTTTTGTTTTTATCTCTGTATCATGTAAGGCAGCTTTTACTTCAGTACTAACTGGTCCTCCTGTTTGAGAACCAAATGCCGTGGCTCTATCAATAATACCAACAAGATCAACCTTTTTAATAACCTTTCTGATTTCTTCAACGGGAAACGGACGGAAATGTCTTAATTTTACCATCCCTACTTTATATCCTTCCTCTCTTACATCATCAATTGCTTGTTCCATTTGTAAAGCTAGATCACCGTAAATCACAACGCCTACATCAGCATCACTCATTTTATATTCTTGAATTAAACCGTTTCCATAACTTCTCCCGAAAACTTTATCAAACTCACTTGCAGCTTCCTTAATTTTTTCTTTTGCCCGAATAAAAGCATTATGAATTTTCATTCTAAATTCATAATAAAATCCTGAGGGCATAATTAAATTTCCGAACATCATTGGTCTCTTAGGATCCATCCATATATGAGGCCATCCTTCTTCT
>JAEOTL010000093.1 GCA_016839845.1 Promethearchaeota archaeon | reverse complement strand
TATAGTCGAATATGCAAGAAAAAAGGTGCTAGAATATCTTCCTTCTTATATTTGAACTCTTTCGGCACATTTAATGAACAGTAACGGTTTTAGACAGATTAAGGGGTTTATCTGGGTCTAAACCATGGTGTAATGAAGTAAAATAGGCTAGTAATTGCAAAGCTGGAATAAACGTTATTGGACTGAAGATATTATGATATATATCCCCTGGTTGAGGGATAGTAATTGTTAAATCACTCAATTCCGAAATAACAGTATCATCTTCAACGATGAGAGAAATTATTTTGCCACCCCTTGCCTTAAATTCCATAACATTTCCAATTAATCGTTGATAAGTCTCATCAGGGGGTGCAATAAATATAATAGGGAAGTTTTTCCGAACTAGAGAGATTGGTCCATGCTTTGCATGGGCAGCAGAATATCCTTCTATAAATCGGCAAGCAACTTCCTTTAATTTTAACCCTCCCTCCTTCGCAGTAGCAATTGATATTCCTCGAGCTAAAAAGAAAAAATGAGCACTTCTCTCTAAAGTATAAACTATATCCTTAATCAAATCGATACTATTTTGTAGGAAAGATTCTATGATTTGAGGAGTTGATCTTAAAGCTAGTTCATACTTCTCAATTTCTGATCTCAATTCAACTTTCCTTAATTTTGCAATTTCTAAAGCAATTAACGCCAAAGTGAGTACTTGGGTAGTATAAGTTTTAGTTGCTGCTACTCCAATCTCTGGTCCTGCCTGAGTTACAATAACATTATCGGAATATCTAGTAAGAGTAGATCCCACTACATTAGTAATTGTTAAGATTTTTACATCTTTATGACTTCTCGCCCACCTTATTGCTTCAACTGTATCTATAGTTTCACCTGATTGTGAAAGTGCTATTATTACAGAATCTTTTTTTATTGAATTTGCTAATTGAGTTTTAAACTCAGAACATTCAATTGCTTGTATATACTTACCTAAAAACCTAGTAACAATAAATTTTCCAGCTAAAGAAGCATAAAATGATGTTCCAGCTGCAGTAATATAAATATGTTCCGCTGACCACAAGATATTAGCAAAGATACGTAAAAGATCCTTAGAGATTTTCAAAGTGCGTCTTATCGCTGTGGGTTCTTCATAGATTTCCTTTAACATGAAATGTTCATATCCACCCTTTTCTGCTGCATCAATGCTCCATTCAATTGTTCTCAATTCTTTTTCTATTTCTTTATTGGTAAAAATATTGAAAAACTTAACTTCTCCCGCCTCTAATATAGCATATTCATCGTCATCCATAATATAGCATTCCCTTGTTAAGGGTAAAAATGCAGGGATATCTGAAGCACAATAAGTCGTTTTTCCTTTATCTATTCCGATTACAAGAGGAGATTCTTTTCGTGCAACAATAATCGAGTTTGGGTTGTCAACATGACAAACTGCTAGCCCATAAGCTCCTTCTAATAATTTTAGGCTTTCTACTACCGAGTCTTTGAAACTAAATCCTTTTTTCATCTCTCTTTCAATTAAGTGAGGTATAACTTCTGTATCTGTCTCCGATCTAAATTTATGACCTTCTTGAGCCAATTCTTTTCGCAAATCCAGGAAATTCTCAATTATTCCATTATGAACAACCGCAATCTTACTTGAACAATCTAAATGTGGATGACTATTAATCTTAGTTGGTGCCCCGTGAGTAGCCCATCTTGTATGGGCAAGGGCAATTCTAGAGTTATCGGGAATGTCTGCTAGATCTATCTTTTTTTGGATTTCGTCGATTTTTCCAGAATCCTTTCTAACATATAATTTAGAATCAGAGAGAGAAACTATTCCGCATGAATCATAACCTCGATATTCTAATCGTTTAATTCCTTCAAGAACGATTTTTCCTAATGAAATATCATTTTGGTTAGTTATAATGCCGAATATACCGCACATTTTGATTTTTAATTATGGAAAACATATTAATATTTCATTTATTATTTGTTAGTTAAGAGTATAGTCGATTTAAAGAACAACTCTGAATATTTTTATAAGTATATCTGAAAATTTATTTTTTCTAGAACGAAGAATATCATAGAACGTATTTTGGGTTAATTTCTCTTCAGAGGAGTTGAAGTTAATTTTTAATTTAATTAATTTTTATAGTGAAGTAATAATGATCAATGTATAATTTTGAATTGTAATTAAGAAGAATTATGACGATAAAAGTA
>JAEOTL010000181.1 GCA_016839845.1 Promethearchaeota archaeon | reverse complement strand
TTCTAGGTAATCATATTCTTTTGTTCTTAAATAGGCAACATCCCTACTCAATTTAGTAATAACCGCCTCTGTTGTTCGAAAAGCATCTAAGCTATCCTTAAATATGCTTTCTAGATATTTTTGGAGATTCTCTTCGCTAGCTTCGACATCTAATTCATTATTAAATTTCTCAAGGAGTTCTAAATAATCATTGCCGTCATCGAGGGAGGAGGGTCTTAATACTAAAACGATAATTATTTCCTTTTCTGCGTTATAATAAGAAACTGAGTTCCATTCTTTTTCCTCGGTAATTATATGAGATTCTGTAAAATTGTGGGTTATTGTTATTTGCTGTACAATGGGATCTGGAATTTCTAAGGTCTCAGGGTATCTCATATAAACTGTTCCCCCAATAACCTCATCCCACTTAATTAAGAAGATCCCTGTTGGCATTATGGATTACAAATATGTATTTTCAAAAGTAAATTTAGGAGCGCATCTAAAAAATTGACCTTACTAATAGAATAATATCACGTCTTAATAAAAATTTAGTTGTACTTTTCTCAGATACTCAGCCAATATTCTTGAGGATATTAATTGAAAAATAGATTGTTTAGGGTGATTATAACTAAAAAAATAAATAAGACAACAATAATTTGTCACTTAGTGAGCTTAATTGAACGTGTATTACGTTTATATTTTAGAAACTGTCTCCAGAAATGGGAAAAAAAGATATTATACAGGATACACGAATAATCTATATAGGAGATGGAATGAACACCGAAATGGGACGGGAGCAAAATTTTGTCGCGGGAAGAAAGATATTGAATTAAAATATTTTGAATCCTATTCCACTCGAAAAGAAGCTATGAGAAGAGAGCTAGAGATTAAAACGTTTTCAAGAAAGCAAAAAAGAGAGCTAATAAATAGTATTTATACTTGAACTATACTTTGAGATTATTGTGAAAAAAGGAAATTTTGTGATATGCTTAGCGGGATTACCTGCTTCAGGAAAATCGACTTTTGCTAGTAAATTAAGAAAAACCCTTGAATCAAAATTTAATCGTCTTGGTGTTAAGATAATTGATCCTGACATAATACGGCAAGATATATCATCTGGCAATTTTGATTATCGATTAGAACCCAAAGTACGAGAATATTACTTAACAGAAACCAGAAAGGAATTACAACAAGGAATGATTGTGATAAGTGATAACTTAAATTACTACAGTAGTATGAGGCATGATTTAAAGAAGCTCGCTGAAAATTTTGAATTAAAGTTTTTTATTATACACATATCAACTCCTTATAATGTATGTTTACAATGGAATATAAAAAGGGGTAAACCAATCCCAAATAAAGTAATAAAAGAAGTCAATAAGAAATTTGATTATTTTAATAAATATAGTTGGGATCGTCCTCTAGCGGAGTTTGATTTATCTCAAATCCAGAACCTTGATGAGGAAATTGAGAACCTGGTTAATATTATCGGTCAGAAGATAGAACTCTCTAGTATTACAAGGGAAAATGCTCAAGAATCGGAAGAAACCTTTAATATCGAAAACGAAAATTTAGATCAATTGACAAGAGTTCTTGTAGGGAAACTTTTGCAAGATAAGGAGTTCTTATCTTTAAGAGAAAGCATTTTAAAATCAAGAAAGCTATTTGTTAGACTTCATAAGAATAGTAATTTATCCAGCGATGAAATCACTCAAAAATTCAGAGAATTCCTAGAAAAAAGCTTGAAAATTAAAATTCCTATGGACCTTTTAGAGAAATATTATAAAAATTAAACTAAAAGAAAATAAAGCATAAATACTTTAATTACTTGTGTTTAGATAGTTAGGTTAAATTACTCATTTTAATGATTTTAAAGATGACAAAAGAAGAACCAGAAAAGAAAATTCCCAAATTAAGAATAGAACGGTTAGAGAAGAGCCGAAGCGGTCGTTCCTTATGTTACATCGATCAAGATGTGATGTTTAGTCTAGGCATAAGTACAGGTGATATCATTGAAATTAGAGGAAAGAAAAAGACTACAGGTATAGCCGTATCAAATGCAGATGATAGAGGAAGAGGGATAATAAGATTAGATGGACTTCAGAGACTTAACGCGGGAGCGACGATAGGTGAATATGTTTCAGTACTGCTGGCAAAAGTATACTCTGCAACCGAAATCGTTCTTACTCCAACAAGGCCGGATATTGACTTAAAAAGGCAAGCTGACGCAATTAAGAGTAAACTAATTGATAAACCCGTAGTCATAGGAGATATCGTTGATGTTTTAGGGACTTTCGTTCAAAAAGAAGATCAAGACAACCCAATGTCAGATCTCATGAAGATGCTTCCTTTTGGTGCCAAGAAAAGAACAACTTTAGGAACTTTAAGGTTAATTGTTGAAAATTTAAAACCTGCCAACAGGGTTGTAAAAATTACTCGCGACACTATTATTAAAGTTAATAAAAGGGTTGCAGTTTTAAATGTTTCAGGAGGGGTTGTCACATATGACGACGTTGGCGGCCTCACTGATGAGATTCAGAGAATTAGAGAAATGGTTGAGTTACCCTTAAAACATCCAGAACTATTTCATCGATTGAATATTGATCCTCCTAAGGGTGTGTTGTTTCATGGACCTTCAGGAACGGGCAAGACTTTGATGGCTAAAGCGGTATCACAAGAATCAAATGCTAATTTTGTCACTATAAATGGTCCTGAGATTATGAGTAAATTTTATGGGGCTAGCGAAGGAAGACTTCGTGATATATTTAGACAAGCTGAAGAAAATGCTCCTACTATAATATTTATTGATGAAATTGATTCAATTGCTCCTAAACGGGTAGATACTTCAGGTGAAGTTGAGCGACGTGTAGTTTCACAATTGCTTTCACTAATGGACGGTTTACGAGGGAGAGGTGAAATTATATGTGTCGGTGCAACTAACAGAGTTAACGCGATAGATGAAGCCTTACGGAGACCTGGACGATTTGACAGAGAAATAGAATTTGGGGTTCCAAATGTTAAAGGAAGAAAAGAAATATTTCAAATTCATACCAGAGGAATGCCTCTTGAAGAGGATGTTCAACTCGATAATTATTCCGAGATTACCCATGGTTTTGTGGGAGCGGATATCATGGCTGTATGCCGAGAAGCAGCAATGTTTTCACTTAGAAGAGTGTTACCAAAAATTAATTTGGATGAGCCAATCCCAAGCGAAATCATTCAAGAACTCAAAATAACTGATGACGATTTCGTAAAGGCAATAAACATGGTTGAACCTTCAGCTATGAGAGAAGTAATGGTTGAAGTACCTGATGTTTCTTGGGATGATATTGGTGGATTAGAAGAGATCAAACAAGAATTACAAGAAGCAGTAGAGTGGCCTTTAAAATATCCTAAACTTTTTGAAAAAGCAGGTATAAGACCTTTAAATGGAATTCTTCTTTTTGGACCTCCTGGTTGTGGAAAAACTCTTTTAGCAAAAGCAATTGCTAATGAAAGCCAATCTAATTTTATAGCAATTAAAGGTCCAGAAATTTTTTCGAAATGGGTTGGAGAAAGTGAAAGGGCCGTTAGAGAAATATTTAGGAAAGCCCGACAGGCAGCCCCCTCTATAATCTATTTTGATGAAATTGATGCGATCTCCTCAGGAAGAGGTATAAATCAGAGTACTCAAACATTTGCATCAATAGTAAACCAGATTCTAGTGGAAATGGACGGTATTGAAAATAGAAAAGGTATCATAACTATAGCGAGTACAAACCGCCCAGATATAGTTGATCCTGCTTTTTTGCGACCGGGACGATTCGACCGACTAATATATGTAAAAGAACCTGATTTCGATGCTCGATTGAAGATTTTAAAAGTTCATACTAAAACAATGCCTTTAGCAGAAAATGTGTCATTAAAAGGAATAGCCCAAAATACAGTTGGATATAGTGGGGCTGATCTCGAAAATGTATGCCGCGAATCTGGAATGCAAGCTATAAGGGAAGAAATGGAAAATTTAGAGACAATAGATAACAAATATTTTGAATTCGCATTATCAAAGATAAAATCAACACTCCCAAAAACAATTACCGAGAAGTATGAAAGTATGGCTAAACATATAACTGAATCTCGTAATATAAAAGAATCTGAAGCGGATTTTTATAAATAACTTTGTAGATACCCTTTTTTCTTTCTTTTCTTAATTAATTGATTGTTTTTTTTATTTATTGTTTAGATTTAAATAAATCCTTAACTAAATAATCATTAATTACTGATTTAAAGGGTATTTACTTGAGTGAAATCACTATCAATTGGGAGCAGCATATTAAGAAATATCAAGCTGCAATGGAGGAATTAAATCTAGATTTCTGTATACTTACGAGAGTAAAATCAATTACTTACCTCGCAGGATGTTTTGTTCCTTGGAAGAGTTACATATTTCTCCCTAAAGAGGGTGCTGGAGATCCAATTCTGTATACTGTTCTTCTAGATGTGGAGCGTGTGAAGAACGATGGCCAATTACAAGTGGAAGGCTGGGGTCCACTTAAGGGTTTCTATATCGAAAAGAAGATTCAGAGAGCCGCGAAAAAAGCAAGATTGTTTGATGTTAAAGGAGCGCCCCCAAGAATAGGGGTTGAGATGGGACTAGATATTTGTGTCACAGGACAACTATTATCCTATACGGAAGCAGAACTGCTTAAACAAATTTTTCCAGGATGTGCTCTGGTTGATTTTAATGAGAAAACTGAGAGAATACAATTCATTAAAGAACCAGAGGAAATTGAAATGTTACGAAAGGCATCAGAAATTACTGATATTGGACAAAAAGTAGTTAAAAAAGCTTTATCGGAACGTGGAAAAGGAAAAAAATTTACTGAAAATGAAATAGCCGGAATTGGAACGTTAGCCATGAGAAAAGGAGGTAGTAATTACGAGTGGACGTTTACAGGTAGTCAAGAAATTGGTTCTGGATATCGTGCCTCTTGGACATTCAATGGATGTACTCCAGCTACTAATAAAGTTGTT
>JAEOTL010000180.1 GCA_016839845.1 Promethearchaeota archaeon | reverse complement strand
GTCTTGAATTTCTCTTGTAAAAATTCTAATAAGTCGTTTTTTGTAGGTATACGGGTGTGTATTAACGTATCATCAAAATTTTCAAAAAAAGGGTATATCATTTTTCTTGTTACTAGATCAATGTCATATTCTGAGTCCAAAAACAAGGCCCCACAGATTGCCTCAAAAACATCAGCAAGTATTCGCGTACCATCGACAACTTCTTTTTTTGCATTGAATATGAATTTATATAATCCCATTTTATTAGCAACTTCTTTTAGAGCAGTATCACTTTCCAAACCAGCTTTAAATTTTGTAATCTCTCCAGGATCTTTAATTCCAGTTTTATATATTTCTAAGATGAAAACTAATTTGATAACCGCATCTCCTAAAGTTTCTAAAAATTCATAATTCTCAAGTTCATCATCCGATTCATAAGCAAATCGGGGTGTAGTTAAGGATTGAGCTAAAAGCTCCTCATTCTTAAATTTATAATCTATAAAATCTTGAAATTTTCTTATTTTGTCTAACATAATCGATGGCAATTCTAAATAAGAAATAGTTTCAGTTAAATTTAAAAATTTAGAGAAAACTTACTTAATTATGGAAGAAGGAGAAAAAGAGAAAATTCTCGGTATGATTAAAGATATTGAGAAAAAAAAAAATGAGATTGATTCTCAGGTCTCTAGCCTATCAATATTATCAAGAAATGAGACTCTTCAAGAAATTATTAAAAATATTCTTAACGAGAATAGTATATTACGGGAAATAGAAAAATCCAAAGGTACACATGATCATACTGGAGAAAGAGAACAACCAAGTACCTTTCAAACTATGGTCAATGGCTTTATTTCAAAAATTCAGGGAAATCCTACCAAGAAAATAATTTATCTCAGAGAGTTTCTTGAAAACTTCCCATTAATGTCGAATAATGATAAAAATGTTATTATCAATTCCTTACAAGATGAAGAAGACTACGAGATTTTAAAAGAAAAAATGCTTTCTCTCATCACAATATTCAAATGACATAAATGAATTTTTAACTCTATTCACAATTTGAATAGCTCAAGTAGGGTTAAAACCTTCTTTATGCCTCGTATTTTAACTTTTCCGATAAGAATTTTTCCTACTATTTTACCAACTGATAATTCATCAGTTTCTAACAGTTTTACAAATGATTCTGTGCTCATTTGCAGCACCCCATCCCATCCCGCAACTTTCTTCTTAAGATTTGTTTTAGGTTTGTTTTTCATTCCTTCAACATATATCTTCCCTTTATCTATTACTAACAATGCAGCATATTTACCGTCCTTTGCATTCAAAAGAACTTTTACTTCGGTGTCTTTAAACTTCTCTTTAAATTTTTCATTATTGTTTAAAGGCTCAACTTGCTTGGAAACTATCCCAGCAAATCCTCGAATCCTCTTTTTCTTTTCCTCGGTCATCTTTATCAATATTAGAAATTATGATTAAATTTTTAATCTCTCTCAATTGCTCAATAATAAGGTTAAAAATATCCCTATTGGTCCTAACCAATTTTAAAACCTTAAAATAAGAAATATTTAAACAGCTTTAAAGAATGGGATTGTCATATATTAAACTAGGATAAGTGATCCTCCATTGGATCTTAGGTAGTGGTTTTGTCAATACCCATCAGCTTCCGAACTCCCAAAATAATCTTCATAAGCTCGCCGGTCTCCTTCAGATATTCTTTCTCCTCGGAGGCCTTCCTTTACTATTATCGGTGCAGTTTCGTTTTCATCGTGATGAATTTTCTTTACAATTTTATAGCTTTCTTTGTCTTTACCTAATTCAAATTCCTCTTCACAAGCTTTACAAAAGAGTTTTCCGTTCTTAGGGATTAACATGTTTCCGCAATTTTCGCAAAATCTCATCTTCTATCTTTTCTTTACAAATTTTCTATTTTTATACTTTTCGGTTTTACTACGCCAAATTTAACAAGTATGTACTTTTCAGAAATATAAAAAATATTATAACTTTATAAATTTATCCTTTCCATTATGAAATGTGTTGATACATTATAACAAAATTCATATAAGTCTTAACTTTTCATACTAATAAATTTTCAGTTTGAGTTATTAATTTTGAAATAAGATAGTGTTGACGAATTTAAAGATATAAAGTTTTTGATTTTACTAAAGAGAATATCAATTTTTGTGCTATTTCTAAAACGAGATTGAACAAAAAATGAATATTTGAATTATATAAAAAAGCAATCCATGATTTACACAAATAAGAAAACTTAGGAAAAGGGGAGTTTGTAATAAGTACTTCTGAGAACACAAAAATATTAGTTTTTGCCCACAGGGGTGCAAGTAATATTGCTCCTGAAAACACATTAAAAGCTTTTGAAAAAGCAATAGAATTACAAGCTGATTTTATTGAATTTGATATTCACAAATCTAAGGATAATATAATTGTAGTCATGCATGATGCCAATACCTTTAGAACGACCGGACGTTTAGGAGTAATTAAAAATATGACTTTAGGAGAATTGAAACAGCTTGATTGCGGAGATGGTGAAAAGATCCCAACTTTGGAAGAAGTAATTCGAATAACTAAAAACAAGATTAAACTCAATATTGAAGTAAAGGCAAGAGGATTTGTTGAAGAATTGGTAGAAAAAATTGAAAATGAGGGTATTTTAGAGTCTGTAATAATAAGCTCATTCAAGCTTGATGTACTGTTGAGAGTGAAAAAACTTAATCCCCAAATTAAATTAGCTTCTCTGGAACCAACTAGAATTGGATGGTTAAATAGCTGGATTTCTCGAAAAAAATTATTAAAGGATGCTATAGAAAACAATTTTTTCGCGATTAATCCTTTCCATGTATTGGTTACACAGAAATTTATAAATAAAGCTCATAAGAACAACCTTAAAGTTTTTCCATGGACCGTTAATTCTGATGCTGCAATAAGGAAATTAATAAAAATGGGGATCGATGGAATTATTACAAACAAAATTTATAGAGTTAAAGAAGTATTGAACCAACAGTAGGGAAAGTAATTGGATAAGAAAGTGAAAGAAAAAAGCAGTAAACCCCTTATAATTGGACATCGAGGGGCATATGATTCGGCTCCCGAAAACACACTAAAAGGATTTAAGAAAGCAATTGAATTAAAAGCAGATTATATAGAATTAGATATACAGCGTTCAAGCGACGGGGCACTTGTTGTAATTCATGGTAACGATATTCTTAGAAGAATGGGCATCAAAACCACTATAGAACAAATGACTTTAGAGGAATTGAAACAATTAGATATGGGTGAAGGAGAACAGATCCCTGAACTGAGGGATGTTATAAATATTTGTAAAGGAAAGATTAATTTACTACTCGAAGTAAAGTCAAAAGATACGTCTGATAAAGTTGCTCAATTAATTCAAACTGAAGAAATTCTAGAATCCACAATAGTGTGTTCATTTTCTATTGACCCATTAACCAGTATCAGAAAAATGATCCCTACAATTAAGATAGCTGCCATTGTACCGTCGAATGATTTCTTTATCTCAGAATGGGAAAAAAGAAAAATATTAGTAGATCAAGTCCTTGATTTGGATATTCCCTACGTGTTAACTCGTTATAAAAACATAGATAAGGATTTGGTAAGTTATGCTCATTCCCATGGTTTAAAAGTATTTGGTTATACAATTACTACCAAGAAGATTACGAAAAAACTTATTGATCTGGGAGTTGATGGATTAATCGTAAACAGTATTTCGAAAACACAAGAGATCCTTAATCTTTTATTTTAAAACTATAATTCTTTCGTTATCATCCTACCTTAAAATATTTTAGGCAATCTTGATTATACTAAATGATATTTCTTTAATCAAAATAATCAAGTTTAATGAAAATTATGGCAACCTCAACAGAAATCAATAATATTGATTTTGAGAGACTTTTTTTCCCTCGAGCAATAGGCATCATCGGGGTTTCTCCAGATTTTAGAGGAGGTACCTTTTTTCTTCGATGTATGAGGAATCGCTTTAAAGGACCAATATATTTGTTCAATCCCAAATTTGCAGGAAAAGACATATTTGGCTATAGAATTTACAGTTCAATCTTAGAAATTAGTGATCCTATAGATTATATTATCTTGGCGGTTCCTGCACGCATTTGTCCTCAATTAATGGAAGAAATTGGTAGGAAGGGAGTACCATTTGTAACCGTTTTTGCATCCGGTTTTCGTGAAATTGGCAAAGAACACCTAGAAAAGGAACTCTTAGAAACAGCTCAAAAATATAATGTCCGGATCATCGGTCCTAATTGTCTTGGGGTCTATAATCCAAAAGCAGGACTATATTTTGGGTTTGAACAATCAAGAAAATCAGGAAATTTTAGTGGTGTTTTTCAGTCAGGTGGTATCGCCCAAAACATGTCCCAATTGGCTGTCTCTTACGGACTTTATATTTCAAAATTCGTCTCTGTTGGAAATGCCTTAGATTTGTCCCCAGTAGAGTTTTTGGAATACTTTAATCAGGATAATAATACTAAGATCATTGGATTATATATTGAAAACTTAAGATCCATAGACCAGGGACGAAATTTCATGAGAATAGTGAAGCAATGTAATCTCAACAGAAAACCAGTGATACTTTGGAGAGCAGGATTCGGGGAGGCTACCAAAAAAGCTATTCTTTCTCACACTGGAGGATTGGCGGGTAATAATGAGATGTGGAAAGCTGTGGCTAAGCAGACAGGTAGTTGCGTTGTCAGTAACTCAAATGAATTAGCAGCACTAGCATCAGCTTTTAATCTGACTCGATTACCTGATACTCGAAACGTTGGGGTGATAGGGATAGGGGGTGGTTCTACAATTGAAGCGATTGATATACTAGAAAAGCATAATTTAATTATTCCAAGTCTAACTGAGAGAACAATCAACAAATTACAACGATTCCTGCCAGAAGTAAATACAAATGCTACAAATCCATTGGATCTAGGTGGTTCTGGTATTCAGCCTAATATTTATTATCGATCGATTATGGCTCTGGAAAGAGATCCTAATATTTCTTCTATTTTGTTTATCAAGGATCCTGAGCGTTTCGGTGGGTTTCAGGATTTAATGAAGGAAATAGGTTTTGAGGGTATGGACTTAAATAGAGAGTTTATTAGGTACGTCGCCAAAGCGAAAAGTGTCATTACAAAACCTATATATTGTGTTATGCTTAAAATCAATGAAGGATTTGAGGAGTATAAAAGTAGGTATAAGTTCAAGCTTAAACTGTTAAATCGAAATGTTCCAGTATTTGAAAGTCTTAATTTAGCCGGAATTGTTTTAGATAAGTTAAATAGTTACAGAGAATTCCTGCAGACTCACCATAAATTCCCCCGATCTTGAATAAAAAATCTATGATCTTCCGTTATTTCTCAAGAGGACGAGCAGGATTCCCTTGATAGTAGTATTTTCCTGATTTACCTCTCCAATTTTTATGAAGTATGCTATTGGGATAAATTACATTATTAGCTTCCGTTATAACATTCGGACCTGCTATATTGCCAGGATAAAGAGTAGTATTTTCTCCGAATTTTACCTCTAATATCGTTAATTTACCAAAAATCGAGTTAACTGCATGGCTAGAATAACCACTAGAGGGATAAATAAAGACATTATCACCTACGTCAGTAAATTCTAATCCCACATAAGCATCACAAAAGATAACGTTTTTCCCTATTTTATTATGGCTAATTCTTCTGAGCGTTCTATTAACAAGCCAGGGAAAGAGAGATTTTGATGTAAGCCACATCGGATACTTAATAATAAATCCCCGCTTATGATAATATTTAATCATCTTACCCTCGGGACTGTTTACGTCATCAAGAACTCTTGCAAAAACTCCTTGCTGAGGAGGAGTTTTCTTATTCCACCTTCGAACCCATAAAGCAGAAACTTCGATTAATATTATCAAATACAAATAATACAAGAGCACAAAAAATCCAGGTAATATAAGGAAATGGATGAAGGGAGGGATTGAAAAGAGATTAATAAAAAAGTACTCAAACAGTAGAAAAAGGCATAAACATAAGTAAAGAGGGACTAGAAAACAGATAAAATTAATCTTGAAGAAATCTGCTGCTGGAAGTTCTACTACTTTTTCTTCTTGTTTGTCCGAGAGAGATCCCTCTATTCCTTCTTTAACCTTTTTCATAATATAATAATTAGATAAGATAGTTAAAAAATTATATTCAAGTACTAAAAATTAAAAAAGAAATTAATGAGATTATTAACGATTTAGGGGTGATTCTAATGGGTTAAATTGCTTTTTCTGCATAAAAGGAACGACGGTTTTAAATACCATAAAGAAAGCTCCTAAAGCAAAGATTCCCATCATAGCTCCGTAATAAAGAGGATTTATACCTAATAAGATTGTTCCAAGTATGGGTCCCATTATTTGGGCAATACTGTCTAGGGTTGTAGTGTACCCGTTTATTTTTCCTATCTCTTTTGGTGATACAGATTGAGTCACATCGCTTAATAAAAGTCCTCGTGAACAAGATACCCCAAAACTTGCAAAAACCATCAAAATTATAAAGATCCAGAGCTCAGCATAAAAGATACTAAAAACTCCTATAAGTAAAAAAGTCACAACCAGAACTGATAATCCTAGTCTTTTCATTCTCTTTTCACCCAGCTTTCTCATTGTTGGTTTAAACAAAGTGAATCTTACAATTGCTCGTGAAATCCCAGATATGGTAAGTAATAAACTTACACCCAATGTATCAAGCCCCAATATTATCGTAAGGAATACAGCCAACGAGGAGACATACATTATAAAAGAAAAAGTATGAAAAGCATACTGTGTCAATAAATATAACGCATCTTTGTTCTTTAAGATGTGAATTTTAAATTTAACCTCTTTTGCAGTTTTCTCTCGTTTTGATTTAGGCCACGATTCTTTGATAAAGAAGAACGTTGTAACAATTGTTAGAAAAGAAAAAAACGAGGAAACTAAACCAGATAGTGCCAGAGGATAACGAGGACCAAAAATCTTAAAAACTGATAGAAATCCCCCTAAACCCGGAGCAACTAGCCCTGCTATAGTCATAATTACACCAACATTAGTCATTTGAAGACCTCGATCTCTTGGAGGGACGATGTCTGTAATAATGGCCTTGGTAAGGGGAAAGTTTCCTCCAAAAATACCGTCCACAATCCGTGCAATGAAAAACATTGGAATTGAATTAGAAAAAGCCAAAATTAGGAATGCTGTAAACGTTCCCGCCTCTGCAATCAAAAGGATCGGTCTACGTCCAAATTTATCACTTAACTTTCCCCAGATCGGAGCAGAAAATAGCGAAAATACCGCATTAGTTGCGAGAAGAAACCCGATTGTAGTAGGTGTGGCATTGAAAATTCCGATAAGCGAAGGGATATAAGGTAAAATTATGTAAAATCCTAATACGTCAATTAATAGGCCAATCCATAAAGGTCTTAGAGCAGGATATTTCGTCTTTTCCATTGATATGTTCCGAGAGTTATTATTCATTTTAAAACCAGAAATAAGATTAAAATTTAATTAAATCGGAAAATCTAGAATCAAATTTAAAGCTTCTAATTATTAGGAAAAAAGCTATTTACCCAAAAATTTGATAATATGATCATTAATTTCTGGAGCTTTTTCATAGGGAGAACCATGTCCCGCTTTTTCTATTAAAACGAACTTACTATTTGGGATTTTTTCGTGAATGATCTCACTCATCGATCTTGGAAGAGTTTTATCATGAGTCGCAGTTATTATTAGAGTTTCATTTTTGATTTCATGAAGTTGATCGGTTACATTAAAATGAAACACTGCATTTGTCTGGTTTATCGAGTCCTGAGGTGTTGATGGATTATATGCATTTTCCCTTATTAAATCCTCCACGGTAAACATATTATGAATCTTCGCTTTTGGATTTTCTTTTAACATCTTCCTAAAGTTACGACTATACCCTCCAATCCCATAATCCCAAAATGCTTTTACAGGATCTTCCAGAATAGCATGATATTTTGCAATTTTGCTATTTTTGTACATTTCAATCCCACTCGGATTTTTTGGAAGGCTAGGAGTAGTGTTTATTAAAATTAACTTATTAACCCTCTCAGGAAAGTTCAATGTGAACCTTTGGGCGATCATTCCTCCTAGGGATCCCCCCAATATATGTGCTTTTTCAATACTGAGATGATTCATTAATTCTTTAATATCTTGTGCGAATATTTCCATAAGATAAGGCTCATCTGGTCTATCAGATTTGCCAGCACCTCTATTATCTAGGATTATAACCTTAAAATACCTTGACAATGGGCCAACTTGAGCTAACTTCCACGCCTCTTTGCTTGATCCAAACCCATGAATTAAAATAAGGGGTGTTCCCTCCCCAAAAATCTCGTAGCAAATATTAATACCATTTACTTTGACAAACGCTTCAACCATTTTTTATCAATCTGGTTATTTATTACATGTTCAAAAGAACTAAATCATTAAAAGATTTCTTATTTACTTCTCTAGAAACTCAATAATAGCTTCATTTATCTCGGGTGCTCTTGATTTAGGAGATTCATGCGCAGCTCCTTCGATGATCTTAAATGTGCTGTTCGGGACTGTTTTATGAATTTCCAGCATTCTTGCTTTTGGAACTAGGGCATCATGTGAAGCCGTGAGAAGTAGAGTTTTATGTTTTATTTCATGTAATCTATTAGAAGCAAAATGTGTTTTGAATGAAGATGCTATATTTCGTATATCTTGAGGTGTAGGGGGATCAGTCATGTAATATTCAATAAGATCTTCTACTGACCATAATCCATGGAATTTTTTTTTTGGATTAGCTTTCATTTCCTCTCTAAATTTTGGATGAAATCCAAATTGAGTGCTTTGCCAAAAAGCTTTCACGGGTTCTTTCTTTCTGTATTCCAATCCTTGTATCCGAGTTTGAATATAAGGTTCAGGATCAAACTGCTCCGGAATTTTTGGCAATGAGTTAATAAGAACAAGTTTATCTACACACTGGGGATATTTTAATATGAAATTAGAAGCAATCATCCCTCCCAATGAAAGTCCCACCATGTGGGTCTTCTTAATTGACAGATAATCCATTAATCCTTTGATATCATCAGCAAACATTTCCATAGTGTAGGGAAAATTAGGACGATCAGATTTCCCTGAGCCTCTCCCATCAAATGCTATAACTCGAAATCTTTTAGAAAGGATTGGTATTTGTCCCATAAAACTCTCTTTTTTAGATCCGAATCCATGAATTAAAATTACAGGATAGCCTTCACCTTCACTCTTATAACAAATTTTTATCCCATTAGCATCAGCGAAAGCTTCAGTCATATTAAACTCTATAACTTGAAATAACTTATTTATTTTTGCAATGAGAAAAAAGAGTATTATAATTCTTATTTTTAAGCCTTAATATTAAAGATTATTATGTATAGATTAGGTTATTAAATAGTGATAAATTTGATCACGTTGTTAAATGGTGATAATAGGTGAATTATAACTTTACAGTTGGATATTATGAGTTACATGAGCTACCAAATATCAACTTTCAATTGAACAAATTGATAGCCGGTGGAGTAGATATCGAGGATGTAAAAAAGATTTCCTTAAAAATAAAGGATTTCTCAGATTGGAAACGAGAGACCCTTGGACTTGCAGATAAAGCAATAAAGGAAAACAATTTAACTGCTGCTGCGATGGCATATAGATCAGCAGAATTTTTTGCTTCGCAGGACGATCCAGATAAGGAACAACTCTATAATAAATTCATTGAGCTATTTTATCAGATATATGAAAGTGCCAAAAATAAAAGGATTGAAATTCCATATGAGGATTCATTTTTACCCGCATTCCATCTGAAAAATGATGAAAAAAAGGATACTATTGTAATGTTTGGAGGTTATGATAGTTTCTTAGAAGAA
Source organism: Promethearchaeota archaeon (assembly GCA_016839845.1). The sequence continues at coordinate 9,358 of JAEOTL010000180.1, read as the reverse complement.
TTATATGTTATGGGGTCTTATATCCATGATGCTGGATATGAAGTTATTATTTTCGAGGGCCCTGGCCAAGGTGGAGCACGTATTAAAAATAGACTGCACATGACGCATGAATGGGAAAAGCCGATGAAAATAGTCCTCGATTTCTTAGGATTGAGTGATGTAATTTTAATAGGAATCTCGCTAGGCGGTTACTTAAGTCTTAGAGCTGCTGCTTTTGAGCCAAGAATAACTAGAGTTGTCGTATTTGGTATAATTTATGATTTTTTTCAAGTCATCCTTCGTGCCGGGGGAAATGAGACCCAAGACATGTTTAGAAAATTGCTTGATCAGAACGAGGTTGATACCATAAATAAAATCATGTATGACAGTATGAAAACGAGCTTAATCGCAAATTGGGGTGTAAGTCATGGGATGGCTGTCATGGGGGTTAATACACCTTTTAAATATTTACAAAAAATAAGGTCTTATACATGTGCGGAGATTTCAAATAAAATCACCCAGGACGTTTTATTGTTAGCTGGTTCGAAGGATCATTTCATACCAATCGAGTTGTTTTATAAACAAATAGAAGCACTGAAAAATGTAAAATCTCTAACCTGTCGTTTATTTACGGAAATAGAATATGGGGCTAGTCATTGTCAAGTAGGTAATAGAAAACTGGCCTTGGATTTCATTCTTAATTGGATTAATATAATAGGAAAGATAAACTAAGTTGAAAAAGGTTCTAGAATATTAAACTCTACATATAGGGTACTTACAAAATTTACAATTACCATCTACATCTAAATAAAGGCTTTTCACTCCAAGATTTTTTCGTTCAATTACCATATTAGAGCATTGGGGGCAGATAGTATCATCATCTTCGGTTGTAGGCATATTTCCTAAGTAAACGAAATTCAAATCTTCACTCTTAGCTATATCATGGCACTTTTTTAAGTATTCTAGTGGTGTCGGGGTGGAAATTCCATGATCATCTGACATATAATGTGGAAAAAATCGCGAGAGATGAAATGGCGTATTTTCTCCTAGATCCTTACAAATTCGCCTTGCGATATTACGTATTGTCGAAGGATCAGTGTTCCTTTGAGGAATAAGAAGAGTAGTAATTTCAACATGCAATCCCATATCTAAGGCCATCTTTGCATTTCGCCACACTATCTCTACATCAACTCCACAATATTTTTTATTCATCTCTGCTCCTCCTTTGATATCAATGTTTATAGCATCTAATCCCGCATTAGATAGATCTTCTAAAACTTTCTCAGTCATATAACCATTTGAAACAAATGTATTGTATAACCCATGCTTTTTCGCTAATTCAAAAACTTCTAGTGAGTATTCAAAGAGTAATGTTGGCTCATTGAAGGAAATAGAGGTTCCTTGACATTTCTTCTTCAAAGCCAATTGAATCAATTCTTTAGGAGATAAATAATCTTTTATAGATCTTAATAATTCAACTTTACTTGGATTCTGTTTAGAAATATGGTGATTCTGACACCAAAAGCATGAGAAATTACAGCCATAAGTTCCTACAGTTAAAGCAGTAGAACCTGGATAAAAATGATAGAGTGGTTTTTTTTCAATTGGATTAATAGATATGGCAGGGATTAAACTATAAACGATTGTATTTATTTGACTGTTAATATTTACTCTTGTTCCACAAAATCCAGACTTTCCTTGGGCGATTTTACATTTCCTTTCACATATTAAACACTGAGAGATTCCTTCCCCTAATTGTTTTTGATATTTCGATTTTTTTGTGAATCTTGAACTCATCCAATACCAATATTATAGTTTGGAAATATCTTTTATAACTTTATTCTTTTGAATTATACCATAATCACAGAATGTATTAGTTAAATATCTCTCAAATATAATGTCCATTTTTCTTAGTACCTTAGCAAAGTATAAGTTTATAACTACTCCATGGGCAACTATCAATATTTTCTTATTGTTGTACAGTGATTCAATTTCCTGAATTTTCTTGGAAAACCTATTTAATGCCCGATCCGCAGTTTCCCAAGTATTAAATGATTGCTCTCTCTCTGTCATACATCGCTTCATGGTATATAGATAATCTTCTTTCTCAAGGAATTGACCGTTATCTCTGTTTATCTCATTTAACTCTTTCACTCTAGTAATGTTTCTCTTAAGTTTATTCGCTAAGGGAACAGCAGTTTTATAGGCTTTATCTTCATTTGATGTAACGATGATGTCAACATCGTTTAAAATATCTAGTTTAGAAAGATTGAACGCTTCCTGTTTTCCTTTATATGACAGTTCCCATTTGGAATTCTTTATTCCTTTTTCTACTTTCGTTTCTGCATGCCTTAAAATTATAAATAAATTGTTAGTCATCTCGATTTAAGTAGCAAAGATTAGGATGATGATATAAGCAAACATAAGATTTCCTAATATGATCCCAATATCTTTTAAAGACGTTCTACCAATTAATTTTGTCTTTGGTTTCCTGAAAATATACAAAATCCCTATTGGGAAAAAAATAATCGGCAAGAAGATAAAATAAAATGTGATGATAAATGAGATGATTGCGATTATAAGGGATATAATTGAAGCAACCCATATTACAATTTGAGAGGTTTTAGGTTTTAATTTTGCAAGGGAATCATCATCGATCATCTCATGGACCCATTGACCTAGAAAAGCAACGGTAGTTATCGAGGCTAAAATTAAAGATTCATTCAATTCCATTCCTGGCAGAAAACCTAAAATTATATCTCCTGCATTAATTTTGATCATGAAAAATGGCAGAATAATGTGAGAAACTCCAAGTATAATGTGATTTAAAATAACCAGAGATTTAAACAGGCAGTAAAATATTACCATAAAAATAATAATTACAAGATACACCCCTAACAATGGATTGGTTAAAACATTATTCATAAAACACATTGTTCCTAACGAGAAACTTGCAATGGCTAACACCCCTATTTCTTTTCGGGAATATCCTTTTACCCTCTCTAAAGTTTCGCGTTCTTTTGGATTTTTCATGTCTATCACATCATTAAGGGTGTTCCCCGTTATTGCATAAAACCCAAAGCCAGCTAAAATCCAAAGATGCTGCGAGATATCATAATCGTTTAAAAGAATAGCTAATAAACAAGGGATTAGCACTGAGAACAGATATTCAACTCGTAGAAGCTTAAATCCTTTACTCATTAGTTATTTTCACTTCAAATTAAGGGAATGATTTAAATTATAGTATTGCGAAAATGATTTAAGATTTTTTAGGGAAAGAATGGAAAAAATATAAAATTCTCTTTGTTAGATTAAAATTAGAATTTAAATAAATTAAATATGAATTTGAGATAATTAATATAAAATTTAAAAGAAGGAAAAAAAAAGTTTATACATATAGGTAAAGGTCTCTCTTTAACTTAAGAGATTCTACTTCCTTAAAATATAATGGATTTAATCGAAGCCTAATTTGTAAATCTTCTAACCTTTGTTTTTCTTTTTCTGGATTAAAAAATGACATTTTTTTTATCTCACTTTTTTTATTATTTTTTTTCTAAATTAAAAATGTATAAACATAAGTATAAATATGTGGTATAAAATATTAATACAAAAAAGAAAAGTATATATTATATTAACTAATTTTATCTAGTATGGATCAAATTTATAGGAAACTTCAGAAGATAGGTGGATCTTTAGTTGTTAGTCTGCCGAAAAAATGGACTGAAAATTATGATTTAGGGGCAGGTTCTTCTATTGCAATTGATGTAATGAATGATGGTACCTTGTCAATTTCCCCAAAATTTACAATAAAAGAAGAAATTGACACTGAAGAAATAGTCTTGGAATCTAACTCTTTTGTTGTTTGGGAACTTCTTAAATCCAGCTTAGCAGGTCAAACTAAAATAGTGATCGCTTCAGACAAAGAAATAAACAAGAGCCTTAGAAATGATATTCGGTATTTTGTTAATGGGCTTCCAAATACAGAGATAACAGAAGAAAGCAAATACCGAATCGTAATCCAAAACTTTGGATACAAGAAAATTCCTACTAAACAATTAATACAACGCTTATTGTACTTGGTGGTAAATATGTTTGAGGATTTAAGAGACAAATCCTTCGATGATCTAAAATACAACTATCAGCAACTCAGAAAATTTTATTTTATACTTGTTATCCATATTCGGACCTATCTTAGAACAGGTGTCTATGTTTCAGAAGATAGTGATTTTACTCCTCTCGAAGCTATGGATTACCGAATGTTTTGTGAAAAAATTGAGGAAATAGGGGAAATTTTAAAAGATTTTCGGTTAAATAACGCCATTCTTGATTTCTATAATGAAACAAATCAATATTTTAATGAAGTAATGGATGCATTTCTGAAAAAGGATGATAAACTAGCTTATTATGCCTGGTTAAAGAAAGATTGGCTATTTGTGAAATCAGAAGAATTTTCAGAAGATCTTGAGCATGAAGATAAAGATAACATTAATATCTTGCTAAGAATCATCCAGAATTGCAAGGATATGGCAGCCTTAATATAATAAAAGTTATATAATAGTAAACTAAAAAAGAAAAAAGATAATTTAACCTTTAAGGACGATGACTTCTTCTGGTAAAAACGACTTTAGAAGATGATCAAGTGCCATCTCGTCTTCAATAGGAATCCCTCGAATCATAAATTGTGATTTCTTCAAAGGATCTACTTTCCATTCAAATTCCGAAAGAAGATATCGCTTTATTTCCTTAAATTTTTCATCTGGCTCAACCATAAATTCTTTCATCAAGTTTTCCAAATCTCGTACATTCACCATTATTGACTCACTTTCTCAAATCACATAGTTTGTAAGTTTTTGATTTATATCTACTTATTAAAAATACATATTTCTATATGACTTCGTTAGTCAATCCAAGTAATAAATAAATAGGTTATTAATCTCCTATACTTCAAATGCAATTGATAGAAAAACTTATCTCTAAAAAAGAAACTCTTAAGGAAAGCTTCCTAAAAAGTATTATATATAGGATAATCACGATTGCACTTGGTATGCTCGTTGTTTTAATAGCAACTGGCGATTTAGTAGCTGCTTTTTCCCTAGGGATTGCAACTGAGGCTGTACAATTCGTTAACTACTTCGTGTATGAAGCAATATGGACCTATTACCATGATAAACGTCTTAAAACACAAATCCTTATGACAAAACAAGTCAATCTTAAATTTGATTTTAAATTGTTGAAGGAAATATCTTTCGATTTCTCTCAAACAAATACTTTTATCAAAGAAGCTTACGAATCCACCGTATCATTCTTCGATAAACTTCTACAAAATGAAAATTTATCAGAAATTCATGAAGATATTCAAAGAGATAAGAATTTTTTTGTATTGCAGCATAAAAATAGGAGTTTTGCTTAATATCCCTGCAATTTATGACCTAAACAAAATACATTCTGATTGCTAGAATAATTAATACCACAGCGACTAAGAATTGTAGGGCTACTTTTGGTATTTTTTTCGAAATTTTAGTTCCCAGAAGTGAACCTACTATTGCTCCGATGGCAATCAGAACACCTACAAGGTAGTGAATCTCACCAATGACCATTCTTGCACCTGCGTTGTAAATCCCTAGAAAAAAGATCATCGCAGCCGAAGTTGCTGTGGTAAAATGTATGGGCATTTCGAAGAGATTACTAAGGATGGGCACAAAGACCATCCCCCCACCAATACCTGCTAAATAAGCAAAAAAACCAGCTACGAAAAAGAGTGGCATCCCTTTTTTAAAGTTGGTTTTTGAATCAAAATTCTCGAAGGTAAACTCAACAATTTCTGGTAGATCATTAGTTATTTTGTTATCTCTTTCTGCTTTGTAATTTAAAATCGCTTTTCTTATCATGTTTCCCCCTGATATCAATACTACTGAAGCTATGATAATTTTAAGAACTGTATTTTCAATGGGAAATATAAGAAATATTATTGTCGCGGTTATACTCCCTAATAGGGCAGAACCCGCAAAGATTAGAGAAATCTTAATATCAACCCTCTTCTGTCTATAGTAGAATATTGTTGTAGCACAAGAGAACAGAAGAATTATAAATGTCGAGGTATCTCTCGCTTCATTAATTGGTATTGTATAAACCAATATCATTACACTCATATACATTGCTCCACCCCCAATACCCGCAACAGAGCTAATAATACCAAACAAAACTCCTAAGGAAACTAAGAGGATGATCGATATTGAATCCATGTAAAATGGAAATGATAACCTCTATTATTAGTTTTCTAAAAATAAAAGAGTACTTGGGAATGATAGATTTATAAAATTTTATCATTATTATAAAGATAATACTAGGATTAATTATGTTCTGATATGTCCAATTCTGATAAGCTTGTGCTTGAACTAGTTGCTTGCGACAGGTGCAAGAATCCCTTCATGATGAATAAAGGAGAAAAATTAACGAAACAAAAATATCACGAAGAGATAGTTTGTGAAAATTGCATCAAACTCGAAGAAAGGAAGAGAAAATTAGAATTGGGCGTCATCAACAACGTTATTGAATCCCAAAAAGAAATTGAAGTTTCAATTTTGGAAGTAAAAGATAACATCGATATTTCTAGAGCTAAATTCAATAAACAGCAATTTTTAGAAAAAATTAAGAAGAAGGCTCAAGCACTTACGAAATCGGTAGAATTATTACAGAAAATTGACGAGTCTAATGAAGAAAAATTTATCGATGAATATAAAAAATTATTTGATAAGTTAAGGGAAAAATATTCTTAGACTCTTAAACATTAACTTTTATGCTTTTTTAAATATCAAGCCGATATTCATCAAATTGTCAAAGGATTGATATTTCGCATCAACCTTCATTAGTTTCGATAAAATATATACAACAATCCTCCAGAATTTGCCAAAGGTAGGATTTGTGTCATATCGATCTCGTAAGTTTAAAAGGCCGTTTTCAACTTTAGAGGGATTTGTAGACTGGAAATCTGATATGCGCATCATCTGACCATAGATCCCAAACGTTCTAACACAGTTAAGATTAAACTTATTAAAGTTATTAACAATTTCACCCAATTCATATCTTCTATAATGACCAATAATTCTATCTTGTTCTGTAAAAAATTTTCTTCTATGAGGAACTGTTATAATTGCCATTCCTGATTTTTTCAGTATTCTACTTAATTCATAAACGGCCTTTTGGTCATCTTTAATATGTTCTAGGACATCAAGTGCACTCACAAGATCAAAAGTTTCATCACGATACGGTAGGTTTTTCAAATCACCACAAAGTGGGCTACTCTTTTGCCCATTAGTATATTGCCTTAGTGGCAAATCTGCTATGTCTAAGAAAGATTTATGCTTTAGATTATCTAAATAAAAAAGAACTGAATTACCTGAAGACCCAAGATCTATTGCATAATTAAAAATTTTGTCTGTATCTAAATTTTCTCTTATAAGATCAAATTTACACCTTATTCCTGGTGAAATTAAATATTCTGTTGAAGTTCTATGGGAGAAATTCTTGTGCTGGTCGTAAAAATCTTTTAACATGCTAAATGATCTTTTTATATTCTTACAAGGCTAGACACCATTCAAGTATTAAAATTTACCATCTAGAACCCCAAAAATAATTATAGTTTTATAAGCAATTTCAGCTAATTAATATCTATGTCAAACGATGACGCTTCTATTAAAATAAAAGATGAAGAAATAGAGGAAAAAACACTAAGATCGAAACACTACCAATGGTATATTGTAGTATTCATGGGCTTAGTTGGGTTTCTTGATAATAATTTGAATCTTATGGAAGGCCAAGTGATTCCTGATATTATAGTTCATTATAGTCTTCCATCTGAGGGATATTTTGCCTTATGGCAAGGTATTTTCGGGATTGTAACCTTCGCAGTTTTCATATTATCTTGGTTTACTGATGCTTTCGGGAGAAAAAAGGGAATTTTAGTATTAATACTTCTAATGGGCGTGCCCGCTTTCTTAATACCTTTTTTGGCAGTTAACATTTGGATATTTTATATTCTGTATGCAATCCTCATAACAGGTACGATTAGTAATATCTGGGAGATCCCTGTTAGTGAGGAATCTCCTGCTAAAAAAAGAGCTACATATGGAGGGATTGCTACTTTAATTAGTCTAATCCCACTCTATGCTATCATTGGGGATGACATCGCTAGTGCTCTTGGTTGGCAATGGAGTTATGGTATTTTCTTTTTTGTCATGTTAGGGTTATTGGTCATGTTATATTTTATGAAAGAACCCCAACGATGGACTGATGCAAAAGAAGATAGAGGACATGAATTTCTCAAAATTAAAAAGGCATTCAAATCATTTGATAGAAAAGATTGGACATATGCATTAATGTCATTCGTAGTTTATGGTATCTGGGCAATAGGATTAAAAGTAGGGAATGCTTGGGGAAGACATTTTTATGAGAATGTAAGAACCGTATACGTTCCTCAAATAGAATGGGATACCATTATATTAGTTGCTGGCCTAATGATATTACTTGGGGCTATATTATCTGGTATAATCATGGATCGAGTCTCAAGAAAGGTTACGCTAATTGTAAGTTGTCTTGGCTCAGTGTTAGGATTTATACTATTGGGGGTTACAGGATCTCCAATAGCTATGTGGATAGCATACTTATCTATGGCTATTGTTTTTACCTGGATAATGGTTTATTTTACGGAAGTATTTCGAACAGAAATTAGAACGATAGGAATGGGTATTGCTGCATTGGGTTCAAGATTATCTTATGTGCTTGGTCCATTATTAGCTGCGGTAATGTTGAATGCATTTCCAGATATGGTTATGTTTTGGATTATTCCAGGGTTACTGATGATAATACCTCTATTTATACTATTCTTGAAACCTTATGAGACAAAGGGGAAAACTTTAGAAGAAATTCAAGAAGAGAGATAATAATCAAATAATTCTTATTTTTTTTTATTACTACATTTAAAATATAAGAAAAATTAGAAACCATATTACTAAGTTAAATTGGTTTTCTTATGATCCAGCTATCAGTGTTTCTAGAAGATCGTCCGGGTGTGCTTGCTGGTTTAATTAAACTTCTAATGGATAATAAAATATTCATCAGGGCTTTAACTGTGGCTCAAACTGCTGAATATGGATTATTATTAATTTTGGTTGATAAACCAGAAAAATGTATTGAACTTTTAGATGAAAATAATTATCTTATTTCTACTACTGAAGTTATTGCGATACGGTTAAATGACCATCCAGATGCACTCTATCAAATACCTAAAACTCTGGGTGATAATGAAATTAATATAGATTATTGCTATTCAACTTTAGTAAAAGAAGAATCCATGCTGATTGTTCGAGTAGAAGATGAGATC
>JAEOTL010000179.1 GCA_016839845.1 Promethearchaeota archaeon | reverse complement strand
TTATTTCCGGTTGACCAAATTTTGCTTTATCTGATGTAAGAACAATATCACAAAATATGGCGATTTCGCAACCTCCGCCAAGAGCGGCTCCTTTAATACTAGCTATAGTGGGACATTTTAACTTGTTAAGTTTTCTGAAAATGTTATGAAATTCTTTTATCATTTTAGGTGCATTATCACCCATATGATCACCAATGTCAACGCCAGCAGAAAAAGCCCTTCCATTGTGATCGAAAATAACTGCTTTCAATGATTGATCTTCAAGAAAACTTTCAAGAGCATCATTTATTTGCTCCATCATACTTATCGTCAAGATATTTAATGAGCCATTGTTGAATATTATCTTTCCTATATTGTTAGCTTTTTCAACAATTATTAAATCATTTGTCAAATCTGTTTCACTCAATATGGCTAATTTTCTTTTAAATTACCTTTTATATTAAAAAAATTTGTTAAATTTTATTTTAGTTTTGATCCACATTTACCGCAAAACTCGAAATCAGACGGTATGCTTTTGGTTTGACATGAAGGACAAGTTACAGAAGGTGGGCCCCATAGAAATTCAGGATGTGGACTTTCTCGTATGCCTCTATAGTTTGGAGGGCGTTTCTCTACAAATGCTGACATTCCTTCCAGTGGTTCCCATGAAGCATAATGAATTGATAACCAATCTTTAGCATGTCCAATTGTTTGATGCCAGACTAAGTCTTTCCAGAAATTGACTTGCTGTTTCGTATATCTCATACATTCTGGAAACTTATCAATGAGTTTTTGACAATATTTATCAATTTCTTCATCAATCTCTGCGTATGGTACTACAGAATTTACTAAACCCCAATCTAATGCTTTTTCCGCTGAGATAGGTTCACATAAATACAAAATTTCTCTTGCTCGACGGTCTCCAACTATTATAGGTAACCATTGAGTAGCACCGCCGCACGCTACAGAGCCTACTCTTGTTCCTACTTGTTGAATTGTAGCATGATCTGCACATACAGCTAAATCACAGGCCATCTGCCATTCATTACCTCCACCTGCTACAATACCATTAATTCTAGCAATAGTAGGTTTGCCAATATTTCGGAATACATCATGGGCTTCTTGAAAAATGGACATCCATTTCCAATATTCAGCAGGTTGGACAGTAAATCTTTCTCTATACTCTTTTACATCTCCTCCAGTACAAAAAGCTTTATCACCTGCTCCAGTTAAGATAATAACAGCAACCTTATTATCCCACGCAGCATCATGAAATGCTTCAATCATCTCCATCAATGTAAGGGTTGAATAGGCATTATAAACTTCTGGACGATTAATTGTGACTTTTGCTTTCCAATCTTTCTTTTCATAAATTATTTCTTTAAAATCAAATTCATTTGGGTCTTTAGGTTTAAAATTTGGTTCTTTTGTATAAGTCATTATAATCACTTCAAAACTTAATTTTTTTGATTTCATTTATTTTTTTTTATTATTCTTAGATAATTTTCCAAATTAATATAAAATTTGTCAATAGAAAACGGTCAGTGGGAATAAAATACCACTAAACGCACAATTCAGATAAAATGTGAAAAAGAGTAATATTTAAACTGAACAATATAATTATATCTAATGAAGATTCGCAAAAGAAAATAGTGGATGAGTTAGAATAACCTTGGTTTCAGAAAAAGAAAATAGTAAAGAAAGAAAGGATCTAAAGGTTCCACATAGAGGAAAAGACTGGGAGAGAGGGTTCACAGTTGAGGAACATAGAGTAAGTGAATATGTAGAATTATATGAATCAATTGGATATGAAGTACGTGTTGAACCTGCTACTCCTGATGAGCAGGAGGAGTGTCAAACATGTTTTAAGGCTAATTTTGATAATTTGCGAATAATCTATATCAAGCGAACTAAAAATAAAGATAATGAAATGGATTTAGAAGAGTTAATGTAAAATTTATTAATTCATACCTCAAAAACCCATTCTCCCTTTCGCATTATTGCTTCAGCTGTACCATCTTCAGTTATTCCATCAATATCCATTTCTCCCGAACCAAGAGCAATATGGCAAGAAGCATTTTCGTCAATTAGCACATTTTGAAAAATGAGTCCAGACGGGGAAATAGGTGAACTGTGAGGATATATAATCTTTAAATAAAACTGCGCTCTAAAGATAATCATGTCAAAAAAAGAAGAAATTGATGATGTAGATGAATGGGCAAAATTTGACTCAGATGATATAAAGAATATAAAAGTTACCGATGTCATAGACGATGATGAATACAATGAAGATGATGAATACGATGAAGATGACGAGGGAATGTGTGGAGAATTATTTACATGGACTACTTCAGATGATGTTCCGTTACAAGAAATGATAGAATATGCAGCTCAATGTAATAGATTTAAAGTGTGGAGGGTTAATACGAAATTATGCAAAGGAGAAGAATTAATGGATTCGAACTATTCCATGGCCATAATTGGTGCTAAGACGAAACAGGAAGCAATTAATGTGCTTCTTGATGTTTATATAGATGAAGATGTAGATTATATGAGAGAAGAAGGTATAGTTCCCAAATATGATTGGCCGGTTATGGAACTAAATTGGAATTTTATTAAAGAACAAGTCACTAATAGAATAATTCCTTGGAAACCTGAAAAATATAACGAATAGAGTTTTTTACATTTTTGTTATTCATTTAAAAAAAAGATTTTCATCTTTATGTATGACGTAGAGGAGCATATATCGTATCTTCGAACATTTTTTTCCATTCATTCCACCTATCAACTTTTTTAATTTTTTTATATCTATGAAATTCAGGTTTAATTTACATCAAATCTAGAAGTTCCAATTCGAGGAAAAGATTTGGAAAAAGGATTTACAATTGAAGAACATAGGGTAAAAGAATATGTAGAATTGTATGAATCAATTGGATATGACATGCGTGTTGAACCCGCTACTCCCGATGAAGAGGAGGATTGCCAAACCTGCTTTAAAGCTAATTTTGATAATTTGAGAACTATTTCTATTAAACGAACAAAAAATAAAGAAAATGGAATGGATTTAGAAGAATTAATGTGATTTTACTCTAAATTAAACATTGAAAGCCCATTCTCCTTTTCGCATGATTGGTTCAGCTGTACTTTCTTTAGTAATTCCATCAACATCCATTTCTCCTGAACCAATCATGACATCTACATGAACTAAGCTAGTATTTCCCCCAGCAACAAGAAATTCATCATCTGACATATCTTTTCCATTTTTCAAACATGATCTATAAGCAAAACCTAAAGCAATATGGTTAGACGCATTTTCATCAATCAAACTATTATAAAAGATTATTCCTGATTGTGAAATAGGTGAACTATGTGGGACAAGAGCGATCTCTCCTAATCTACTCGCCCCCTCATCGGTCTTGATAAGATTTTTTAGGAGATCCTTACCTTTTCCTGCTTTTAAATCTATAATTTTCCCTCCTGAGAATTTCAATTCAATATCTTCAATTAAATAACCCTCATGATTGAGAGGTTTTGTTATTTTTACAGTTCCTTCTGTCATATCTTTATGAGGGAGAGTATAAATCTCCTCTGTTGGAAGATTACCTACATGATCTATCCCTTTTTGGCTTATAGATCTTCCACCCCCCCATATATGCCCTTCAGGTAGACCAATTGTTAAATTAGTACCTGGAGCATTTAATTGTACAGATACATATTGTTTCTCATTTAAATAGGCTTTTCTAGTGGTAAGTTTATCAATATGTTCATTCCATGCTGAAACAGGATCTTTTTGCTTTAAACGACAAATATCAAAAATTTTATCCCATAATTTAACAACACATTTATGAGGTGGGAGATTAGGGAATACTTTCTCTGCCCAAGCATCACAAACTGCTACTACAACACTTCCGTTTCTAGCCTTTTTTTGATTCAAGAGATCACTAACAGGTTTGAGTTTCTTTTTTATTGCCTTTGTCATTGTTGTCATAAGCTCAGGATCTTGATTACGGAAAAGAAAAGGGTCACCAGCCAATATACTAAGTCCAGCACCACCTTTTTCAATGTTCTCTAAATAAGCATCTCGTTTCCAACTAGAAATTTCTTCTAATGAATCTCGGGGTGCATGCTCTAGTCTAATTAAATCTAGTTGGGGATTATTCCATAATACATCAACAAATCTGGCACCCAATTGATATGCCTTTTTTACAACTATTTCAATAAAAGGAGCTAAATCAATAAGAGATGTACCTAAACTATTATTAGTAATTAATAACCATTGTCCCTTTTGTAAATTTACTCCCACTTCTAATATTAACTCAGCATATTTTTCTAAATTCATTTCAATCTCTGATTTCATTAAAATCACCACTTATTTCAATTAAAATTAAACATTGAAAGCCCATTCTCCATTTCGAAAAATTGGTTCAGCTGTACCATCTTCTGTGATTCCGTCAATATCCACTTCTCCTGAACCAACCATACAATCAATATGAACCAAGCTAATATTTCCCCCCACAGCGCTAAATTCTTCATCAGACATTTCCTCACCATTTTTTAAGTTAAAATTGAAACCTTTACCCAAAGCGATATGATTAGCAGCATTTTCATCAATACCAATATTATAAAAAAGTAATCCTGTTTGAGATATTGGTGAGCTATGGGGAACTAGGGCAACCTCGCCTAAACGACTCGCCCCTTCGTCAGTTTTAGTAATATTTTCTAAGAATTTTTTACCTTTTCCAGCATTTAATTCAACTATTTTTCCTTTTGAGAATGTTAATTTAATGTCTTCAATCAGGTTTCCTCCATAAACAAGTGGTTTCGTCATTGTTACTACTCCTTCTGTTTTATCCTTATGTGGAATAGTAAATACCTCTTCAGTAGGAATATTTGCTACAAAATTAATCCCATTTTGACTTTTAAATCCTGCACTTAACCATAGATGATCCTTAGGCAATCCGATTGTTAAATCTGTTCCCGGTCCTACCATTTTTAAGGAATTATATTTCTTTTTTGTTAAATAATTACTTCTAGCAGCTAATTGTTTAATATGGTTTTTCCAAGCAGATACTGGATCTTTTTGTTTTATTCGACATATTTCAAATATAATCTCCCAAAATTTTGCTATACGTTCCTCGGTTGGAAAATTAGCGAAGATATGTTTAGCCCAACTTTCTGAGGGAACCTTGATGCCTGTCCAATTAGTTGCATTCTTTTTTATTAAATCACCTATAGGTTTATAATGCTTTAATATTGAGTGAATCAAGGTCTTTACGTGCTCTTGATCTTGATCTTTGAACAATAAAGGATCGGTAGCGGAAATACCAAGTTTAGCATCACCCTTTTTTGTAAAGTCTAGTGATGCATCTCTGCGCCAAAATGAAAATTCCTCAAAAGAATCCTGAGGAGCATGTTGGAGCCTGATTAAGTGAAGTTGAGGATCATTCCATAATACTTCAACAAATCTAGCACCCATCTGATATGCTTTCTTCGCAATTAATTTGATTAATGAAGTTATTTCAAAAAGAGGACTACCTAAATAAGGCTGGATTAATAAACGTTGTCCTTTTTGTAGATTAAGACCCACTTTTAATATTACTTCTGCATATTTTTCTAAATTCTGCTCAAATTCGGTTGTCATTGGATTTTCCTTTAAATTATTAAGTCCAATAATATTGATAGATTATAAGTGATATATTAAACTATTTTATTTTCAGATTTTATATAAGGCGTAAAAATTAATGTCTGATAAAGTATACTTAGATTTGAGGAAATTTCTTGATCGATTCCCTTTAGGTTTTCCAGAAACGTCCTCTGGAGTTGAAATTAAAATTTTAAAACGACTTTTTACTGAGGAAGAAGCAAAGACAGCAATATATTTGACAACAACACCCGAACCAGTCAATAGAATAGCTAGAAGAAATAAACTCAATGAAAAAGAATTGGAACTAAAGTTGGAGTCTATGTCGAAAAAGGGATTGATTTTTAGAGTTCGCAGAGAAGGTAAGACTCTATACAATTCAGCACCTTTTATGATTGGTATATATGAATACTCTGTAAAAAAAATAGACAAAGAACTCGCAAAGCTCTTTAAGGAATATTACGACACTGCATATCTTGATGAAATGGGAGCAAGTAATGTTCCTGGATTTAAAGTTATTCCTATAGAAGAAACAATTGAAAACGATACGACACTATATCCGTATCACATGCTTAAAGAGAGTATTAGAAATTCGAGAGTGATTTCTGTCACAGAATGCATATGTAGGAAAGAAACTAGAATAAACGAAGAGGGATGCAATCATCCTATTGAAAATTGTCTCAGTTTTGGAATTGCCGCAGAATATTACATTGAAAACGGAATGGGAAGAGAGATTACAGCGGAAGAAGCTATTAAGATCGTTGAAGAAGCTGATCAGTCTGGGCTAGTCCATGCCAGTGCTAACTCGAAGCATTTGTCTAACATCTGCAACTGTTGTCCATGTTGCTGTGCCTCTATGAAAGGTATGACCAAATTTGGTCATGATAAACAGAAATATATGAATGCATTATTTGAGTCTATTGTAGATCAAGAAATCTGTATTGGATGTGGTTCATGTGTTGACCGATGCCCTGTAAATGCAATCACCTTACATGATGTTGCTATAGTTAATAGAGATTTATGTCTCGGATGCGGACTATGTGCTAGTGTATGTCCAGATGAGGCGATAACCTTAGAACTGAGAGAGGATAGGGTCGAACCTTTTAATAGAGTTCGTGAAATGGGTATGGCAATTATAAAAGGGAAAAGAAGTAATTCCCCATAAATGATGTGTTAAATTTGAGTTAATAACTTAAGATAATATAGTCAATATTTTTATCTATTTTTTCATTAGTCTAGTCTATGTCTAAAACAGATATCGTTAAATTTGACGACTATGAAGTAGGTACTTCAGCTTCATGTAGTAAAACCGTTACTGAAGCGGATGTTATCTTATTTGCAGGGATCAGTGGGGATTTTAATCCACTCCACGTGAACGAGGAATTTGCAAAAACCCAAATGTTTGGAAAACGGGTTGTTCACGGAGCTTATAGTTCAGCACTAATTTCAGCAGCACTCGGTGTTCACTTATTTGGTCCGGGAGCTCTTTATGCTTCTCAAAAAGTAGTTTTCAAAAAACCAGTCTTTATTGGAGATACACTAACAGCAGTAGCAACAGTATCAAAGAAATATACTAAAGAAGGTAAAAGTGGTACATTACAATTTTTAGATGTGGAGACTAAAGTAATGAACCAGAGAAATGAAGTTGTTACTGATGGAGAAGCTCAAGTTTTAGTAATGTAATTTATACCCATTCTCGGTAACTCCAGTCATGAAACATACCTTAAAAACAATCTAAAAAGGAACCTAGATAATATTTTTATCTATTTTTTCATTACTTTATTTTATGTCAGATTTAGAACCAGTCAAATGGGATGACTATGAAATTGGACAGTCTGCATCATTTACTAAAACAATAACTGAAGAAGATGTTATGAAATTTGCTGAAGTGACCGGAGATTACAACCCTATACATGTTAATCCTGAATATGCCGCAACTCAAATGTTTGGAAAACAAGTTGCTCATGGAGCCTTGAGTTCAGGTTTAATATCGGCAGTATTAGGCACAAAACTATTTGGACCGGGTATTTTATATGGGGGGCAGACAGTTAGGTTTGAAAAGCCCGTGTTTTTTGGTGATACATTAACAGCCATTGCTACCGTAAAAGATAAATATACCAAAAAAGATGGTAAATTAAAATTTGTTCAATGTGATACTATTGTAAAAAACCAAAATGATGAAGTTGTAACATCAGGTGAAGGTACTATATTAGTATTAAATTAACTTTTTTCTTCTTATTTTTTCAAATTTAGACATTAAGTTTTTTCCTTCATTTGTTTTAAATACAATAGATTATTATAGCAAACTCATGAAGAAGCAGTATTTAGGAGAGATTATGGATCATCCTCTTTTAGGAAAACTCCTTCCTGTTGACTTTAGTCCTCTAAAGACCTGTTCTTTTAATTGTTATTATTGTAGTTTAGGAAAAACTACCAAAATGACTATGGAACGAGAGGAATTTTATCAAGTTCAAGATATTATTGAGGAAGTTGATTCATACTTGGGACAAAATGATCTTCCTGATACAATATTCCTTACGGGAAGTGGTGAACCCGCTTTATATTCGAAATTTGGAGAACTAGCAAGAAAAATCAAAGAGAAATATCCTTCTATTACTACGACAGCATATTCAAATGCTTCTCTATTAACAGATCCTGAAGTTCGAAATGATTTTTGTGAATGTGATATAATGCAATTCAATTTAAATGCTGTTATTGCTGAGGAATTTAGCCGAATCAATCAACACCATGGTAAGGTAAGACTTGATGATGTTCTTGAAGGATTGAAGAAATTTAAAGCTGAGTCTAATAAGCCTATATGGATTCATTCGATATTTGGAGATAATTTCAATATATCTGAAGAAAATATTATTGGATTACGCAATTTTATAGATGAATTAAACCCTGATAAATATATTATTCGGAAGTTTGAAATTGAGAATGAAGTGGAACCACTAAGAGAAGAGACCATTAATTTCATTAAGAATCAAATGGATTCCTTATCTTGTAAATGTCATTATATGGGATTTGATTAATTAAAATGTCAAAGATTTCTAAGTTAATTTTTATTGGTACGAGTGGAGCTATCCAAGTTATTTTTAAATCTTGATTTATTTTAGATGAAATAATACTGTTGGAATTAACTCCCCTTTAAGTGATAATCTTTCGTTTTTTGGTAAATTCACTAAATTTGCTGCTGTATCATTTATTGATTGCTCAGCAGAATCCAGATCAAATAACCTCCTGTATTTAGGATCATCTGGATGTGATAGGATCGATTTTTTCCACCGTAAACCTAATGCATTAGCTTGGAGTTGTAATCCTGCCAGTGCCATTCCTGCTTC
>JAEOTL010000092.1 GCA_016839845.1 Promethearchaeota archaeon | reverse complement strand
GTTTCCCAGAGCAATGAACAAAATGTGGACGACAGAATCCTTTAATTGCCCTACCACCACTGTTAATATCATTAGGATTTAATTGTTGATCCCTACTAAAAATAGAAAGATCTTCCATATTCCATAGATCTCCCCATTCATTATTGTTATCAGCTGTATAATTCCATTGAGTAGCATGCAACAAATTAATATCTAGTGCATTATAGTACATAGTTAATAATTCAACGTGTTTATCCCATGCTGCTTCAGGTTCTTTCCTAAATATATGATACGCTTCTCTTTTATTAAGATCATAAGGTAATCCAAATTCCCCTATTAAAGTTGGAATTCCTCCATGAATAGATTGTGCAATACTTTTTATATTGCCTAATTGGTGTATAAACATTTCTTGAATATTCTTTTTTCCAATTACTATTTTATCAGCTATTAAATCATAATTAGCCTTTATCATTGACCGTTTAGTACCTAAGGAAACTCCATCATACCAATGCCCGGCGTGTACTACATTTTCCGGTACATTAAATGTTATTTTTTCTCCTCTCATTATTCTAATGGGATGTGATTCGAAAAAGATAATAGTATTAGGAATTACTTCTCTCATATTTTTAGTATACTTATAAATAAAAGGTGATAGATAATCCTGATAGAAGTTAACTTTTTTACCGTGTTTAACAACAAAATAATCGTTATTTTGAATAATAGGATTACCATCTGTATCAAATCCCCAGACACCTTCTTTTTTCCATAAATCTTCAGCACTTTCAAACCAACAAGTGACTTTTCCTCTATTCAATTCATCTCTTCTAGTTTCCTTGACTCCAAGTCGTTTTACTTCTTTAAATCCTACCACTCGAGAATACCCAGATCCTGTTAAAATTGCATCTATGGGGGTGAAAGTATATCCTAAATCGTCAGTAAGCTTTTCAGCACCAATACCATCAACTCTTTTTTCAATCCAACCTTGTTCAGGCTCATTCATAGTATCAAATCCAATTACGTAAGGATTATCTTTAACTCGTATGGCAACCTGTTTAATTGCATTAATATAATGTGATTGAAAATAATCTTGAGCATTCATTCCATCAATTTTACATGATGGTGCAAAATCTTTTCCTCCAAAAAATAATGTCCACATTGTTCCATTAGCAAATCTAACAGAGTTACTTGACCAATGCAGATGAGGATAAGCATCTGGATTATCAGGATTATATCTATATTGCATAACTAAAGCAGCATCAGTTATATCGAATTTTGTGAAATCTAGACCTACCTTCTCAAAGGTCCAACCAGGGGCACCATCTCCTCCTGACATTCTACTCCACACATCTTGATGAGGATCAATAAATGTATAAAATTGATAACTCTCAGCAATCTTTAGAAGTTCTTCAATATAATCCAAATACTCTTTATCATATTCTCCTGGTCCGCTATGTTCAAGTGCTTCCCAAGTTACCAAAAATCTAAGACAATTAAAGCCCCAATTTTTTAATCGTGAAAAATGCTCATCTGCTTCTTTTATAGGAAATGGTCTACCAACGAAGGATACATTTCTATGATCCTTAAAATCTGTTTTTATATGTGTTGCGCCGTTAGGATTATAAGGGACTTTACTGTTCCCTCCCAAATTGACTCCTCTAAGCAAAACTCTACGCCTTTCCTCATCAAAGAACCACTCATTTTTGATTTTTAGTTTCATTTTAGTCACAAAAAAGTCAAAATATACAGTTCTACCCTATCTGATTAATTTTAATAATCACTTATGTTTTTTAATTTTAAAGGATTTGATATTTACCAAAAGAGTGAGTAATATACAAAATATTAACATTATCCCAGAACCCGTACTGTTGAATATTTCTTCTGGAAAGTTCATATTAACAGAAGGAACGATAATATATTCAGATCCAGAGTTACATAATTTAAGTAAATATTTGAAAAACTTTCTACTCCCCGCTACAGGATTCAATTTAACTGTAAAAGAAACTAAAGAAAAAACTAGTAGTGGTAAAGCAATAAGCCTAAAATTAACTGATAGTAAGAAAGAATTAGGATTTGAAGGTTATGCTATTGAAGTAAGTTCTAAAAATATTGATATTACAGCACCTTACCCTACAGGCATTTTTTATGGCATTCAGACACTGCGACAGCTTCTTCCTTCCGAAATCGATAATAATGTTAAATTAGAAGGTATAAAATGGCAGATCCCTTGTCTAAAGTTAAAAGATTTTCCCAGATTTTCTTGGCGTGGATATATGCTTGATGAGGCTCGACACTTTCATGGGAAAGATATTGTTAAAAAAATTCTTGATTTAATGGCATTATTGAAACTGAATAGATTTCATTGGCACTTAACAGATGATCAAGGTTGGAGGATTGAAATAAAAGAATATCCTAAACTTATTGAAGTTGGTTCTAAAAGGGAAGAAACACAAGTTGGTGGCCTTTTTAGTAAAAAACGGGATGAAATTCCTCATTCAGGACACTATACTAAAGAGGATATTAAAGAAATTATAGAATATGCCAAAGATAGATTTATTCAAATAATACCTGAAAT
>JAEOTL010000178.1 GCA_016839845.1 Promethearchaeota archaeon | reverse complement strand
TTTACGAGTCTTCTCCTCAGGGCCATCGAATGTATATACCATTGACGTTCCAGAAATTGGCATCTGATCGTATCCTTTATAAGACGGAGCTGGTTTTATTTCAAGAAGTTCTAAGATAGTTGGCACGATATCGGTAACGTGATGAAATTGATTACGAATTCCACCTTTATCTTTAATTTCTTTTGGCCAATGCATGATTAAAGGATCACGAATTCCACCACCATGCGTATTTCCTTTGTACCATTTGAGGGGGGTGTTGCCCACTTGAGCCCATCCCCACGGATAATTAGAGTGACTATTTGGTCCACCAATATCTTCCAAGCGATCTTGAATGGCATCGACATCTTCTGACATCGTGTTAAAATGCGTCATTACCTCCATTAATCCTGCACTACGACCCTCTTGGCTGGCACCATTGTCAGACAACAACACGATTAATGTATTCTCTTTTTCTCCTATTTCTTCAAGGAACGAAACTAACCGTCCGATTTGATGATCAGTATGATCAAGAAAAGCTGCGAATGCTTCCTGCAATCGACATGCAAATTTCTTCTGATTCTCTGATAATTCGTCCCAGGCCTTCACTCCCTTGTTATGAGGGGCCAAATCCGTTTCTGGAGGAATGATGCCCATTTCGAGTTGTCTTTTATACCATTCCTCTCGTGTAACGTCCCAACCAGCATCGAATTTCCCTCGGTATTTTTGACGATATTTTAGTGGAGATTGATGTGGGGCGTGAGTCGCGCCAAATGCTAAGTATAAAAAGAAGGGTTTACCCGGTCGCATGGATTTTAGATCGCGGATGAACTCCATGGAACGATCAACGAGATCCTCAGAAATGTGATACCCATCTTCTGGTCCATATGGTGGATCAACGGGGTGGTTATCGTAGGTTAATTCAGGATAAAACTGATCAGTTTCGCCTTGCATGAAACCATAAAACCTATCAAATCCTCTCCTGAGAGGCCAATTATCAAACGGTCCTCCCATCGATGCTTCTTCCATTGGGGCAAGATGCCATTTACCTGTCATGAACGTGATATAACCTTCTTCTTGCAAGATTTCTCCAAGAGTCGCTGCGTGTTTTGAAATGGAACCACGCAGGTGGGGGAATCCAGAACACATGTTCGAAACTGCCCGCATCCCCACAGTGTGATGATTACGTCCAGTTAACAAGCAAGCCCTCGTAGGGGAGCATAATGCAGTAGTGTGGAAGTTTGTATATCGCAAGCCTCCATTGGCGAGCTTGTCAATGTTCGGAGTATCAATGGATGAGCCATAACAACCAAAATGTGAGAAGCCGGTGTCATCCAATAGGATCACGACGACATTGGGACTTCCATCGTCAAGACGTTTTGGAGCGGGCCACCAAGGTTCTGATTTCTCAACCGTGCGACCTATTTTCCCTTTAAATCCCTCTTTTCCATTCATTTTTGTCAACTCTCGTAAATAAAGAATATTTAAACTCTAATTTTATGATATAAACAAAGATAAAAAGTAATTTAGGTTTTTGGTTTAAGTTTAAACGTCATTTGATCTTGTCCTAATACGACTTCTCCGTCAAAAATATCACTGACACCTGCCAAATACTTTTCTTCAATCGAATCCGTGCTTAATGGGGGGGTAACATGAACATAAACAATCTTTTTTACGTTTGCTTCTTTAGCCACGTTTGCTGCGATAGTAGGGCTCATGTGATAATTTTGGATATCCAGTAAGATTTTTTTCAGATTGGGGGCTATATTTCCACTACGCATGGTATTCAACATGTCAAAAGATATTGCTTCACAGAATAAAATATCGGCATTTTTGCAATGTTTAACAAGATTATCGGTCTTCACCGTATCACCAGATATAACGACAACATTTCCTTTATATTCAAATCGATAACCAAAAGCAGGTTTTATTGGATAGTGATCAACTTCAAAAGCATGCACCTTTAATTCATTCTTATCAAAGAATAATTCTGCTTCATTAGGGTCTTTTATGGAAATGGGCTTGCTTACAAGCGAAGTAGCTTCAGCGTGAATGACTTCTGGACCATGATGCGCAACTCTATAGGCTGTATCCAGTTCATAAGCAATGTTAAATCCGTCAACGACCTTCTGCACACCTTCAGGACCATAAACTTCTAATTTGTGATCCCTTCCTTGGGCAAAAGAATTCATGTTCACTTCTCCAAGGTCACCTATGTGATCCGAATGAAAATGGGTTAAAAATACGGCACTTAAATTTTTGACTGGAAGCCTCAAACCAGCAAGAGTGCGTCGTGAGCCAGCACCAACATCAACAAGGATGAATTCACCACCTGCAATAATAGCAATGCATGAAGAAACTCTCTTTGGATTTGGTATAGGTCCTCCAGAACCGACAAGAAACACGTACATCTTATCACCGCTTTCAAATTTACTCATACTTTTACTCATGATGTTTCCTCTTTTTGTATTGAAATTTATTATTGATTAATAGCATATATTGAATTAATATCAGTAAATAAAAAAAATTTGATGTGGTCAATTCTGGGAGTATCGCATTCCAACTTTATGGGTTTTTTCTATATCTTCGATAACTTCATCCACATACACTTTAGAGCTGAGATATCTAAACAATAAAAACATAATTAAAATCCTTGATATACTCATTTTTTTTTTACTAATACAGAGAGCTCAGAATATTAACTCAAAAAATTTAAAATTTTAAATTTCAAATACTTTTAATTATTTCATAATTAAATTCATTTATACCAATATCTTTAAGATGCTAAAATTCAAAAAAAACCTGAGAATAAGATGACGGAAAGAACATATCCTGAATTTAGTTCACATTATCCCTTGCTCCTTACAACATTTATGAAAAGACCAGTGAAAACCTATCCAAATGAAATAGGTGTTGTTTACAGAAACCATGTTACAGGTGAGTATTTTCGCTTTACGTGGCTAGAGTGGTATAAACGTACATGTCGATTGGCAAACCTTTTGAACGCATTAGGAGTAAAACCAGGAAAACCAGGAGAACCAGGTGATCGGATCTCGACCATGGCACTTAATACTCATAGGCATTTAGAGCTATATTTTGCGGTTCCTTGTATTGGGGCTACATTACACCCAATTAATGTAAGGCTTGCTCAAGATCATATAACCTATACGATAAACCACGCGGAAGATAAGATTCTATTTGTAGATGACCTGCTTTTACCATTATTAGAATCGGTGTATGATAAAATTAAAGACACAGTTGAAAAATTTATCTATATGTCTGATAAACCAGGTTTACCAGAGACTAAAATTGAAAATCTATATGAATATGAAGAGTTGCTTAAAGAACAATCTGATGAATTCGAATGGCCTTATTTAGATGAAAATCTCTATGCTACCCTTTGTTATACTACTGGCACTACAGGACTTCCTAAAGGTGCGATGTTTACCCATAGAGCTCTTTATATATTTACTTTACATATGGTTGCTAACGAAGCCCTTGTCAATGATCCAGCACATAAATATACTGGAGAAAATGGTATTCCCATGATAACTACTCCATTATTTCACATTCATGGTTGGGGGGCTCCCTTCATCGGTACATTTAGAGCAATCAAAATGGTTCTACCTGGCACTTTCACAGTGGACGGGTTTTGCGAATTAGTTCAAACTGAAAAAGTAACATCTGTTGCAGTTGTCCCAACAATTTTAGCTTTACTTATCGAATATCCTGATATAGATAAGTATGATTTGAGTAGTCTCGTTACGGTTAGTGTGGGTGGTGGAGCACTCCCTTTAGGATTAAAAACCAAGGTCGAGAAAAAGATTCCGGGATTCACTGCAACTTCTGGATATGGGATGACCGAGACTGCACCGACTACAGTAAGAGCATTTGTAAAAAAATACATGAGAGATTGGTCCAAAGAAAAACTAGATGAGGTTAGAGTAAAGACGGGATTACCCATGCCCGGACTCGAAGTAGAAGTTGTTGATGATAATGGGAAGCCAGTTCCGCATGATAATAGCACTCTTGGCCAGATTATTATTCGAGGTCCCTGGGTAACGGAGAAATATTATAAAAATCCTGAGAAAAGTGCGGAAGCATGGTATGACGGATGGTTTCATACGGGGGATTTAGCAAAAGTCGATGAGGAAGACTTTATTGTTATTGCTGATAGGATAAAAGATGTCATAAGAAGCGGGGCTGAAATGGTTCCTACGGTATTACTCGAAAACCTTGCTGCGATGGCTGAATTTGTACTGGAAGCAACTGTTGTGGGTGTCCCAGATGAGGTATGGGGTGAGAAACCTATGGCTATAGTAAAATATATTCCCAATTCAAACAAAACTGAACAAGATTTAATTGATTTTCTGATAGCAGAAGGAGTTGATAAAGGGAAGATAACTAAATGGATGGTCCCCAAACTCGTGGCAATTGTTGATGAAATACCCAGAACCAGTGTTGGAAAATTTAACAAAATAGAGATTAGAAAAAATTTGGAAAAATTCCTTTCAAGAGCTAAGGATATAAAAACAAATTAAAGGAATTGGTGGTTCTATTAATGTCAAAAAAACCAAACATAATTTATATCTTTTCAGATCAACATCGTGGTGACACATTAGGTTCAGTAGGGCACTCCGCAGTTATAACTCCAAATTTAGATAAATTAGCGAGTGAGGGTGTTAATTTCGTCAATTGTTTTACAAGTTCTCCTCTCTGCATGCCAGCAAGGGCTTCTATGATGACAGGTCAATATGTATCTGAACATGGGATTTGGACTAATAACAACGAAGCAGATCCATTAAGCCCAAGTCATGTTAGAAATATTCGTGATGCGGGGTATCATACTGCTATTATCGGAAAAACTCATCTTTATAGGCATGGGGATACTTCATGGCAAGATACAAGAGAGAAAATTGATGTCCTAAAAGATTGGGGCTTTGTTGACATCCATGAATTAACCGGTCCACTCGCTTCGGGAAGACATAATTCCCCATATACGGATTATCTTAAAGAGAAGGGATTGCTAAAGAAACATAGGGAATACATTGCGGATTATTACATAAATTGGTCACGTGGCACTGCTAAACCTTGGACTGAACCCCCATGTCCCCTTCCTGCTGAAGATCATTTAGACAGTTATACAGGAAAAACAGCAATGGAATGGCTGCAAAATTATAATGAAGATAAACCTTTTTATCTCCAAATTTTATTTCCAGGCCCACATGATCCTTTTGACTCACCTCAAGAATATCGAGATATGTACAAACCTGAAGATATGCCTATAGGAATCATGGAATTTCCTGAAAAACCATCACCTCTTTATATTAGGATGGTATTGCGCTGGAGTGGTCTTTATGATATGACTCCTTCACAAAAACAAACACTTCGAACTTTTTATTACGCTAAGATTACTTTGATTGACGATTACATTGGGAGGATAATGAAAGTGTTAGAAGAAAAAGGATTATTAGATAATACTTGGGTAATCTATAATTCTGATCATGGTGAAATGCTTGGGGATCACATGATGAGTCACAAAATTGTGTTTTACGATGGGGCAATCCGGATTCCTTTGATAATAAGACCCCCCGGTGGGATTAAGGGCTGGCAATGTAAAGGATTAACTGATCATCTTGATGTAGCAACCTCGCTTATTGATATTGCTCAAGCTAAAGCTTTACCAGGAAGTGATGGTCGATCACTTATTCCCCAAATTCTTAAAGATCCAAACGACACCGACACACAAAAAGGAAAGGAAGCAATTTTCAGTGAAGTTTACGGATTCACTATGGTTTATGATGGAAGATATAAAATGGTAATCAGCCCTATAACTCAAAAAGCTGTGGAGTTCTATGATCTTCAAGAAGATCCAAATGAGTTGAAGAACCTTGTTCAAGCTCCTAACTATGAACATATCCGTGAAGAATTATTGAATAAGTACTTAAAGGGGCTACTGGATCGTCTAAATATGGAAAAATATAAGGAAATTAACTTCGGTAGTTTGAATAAACAATTCAAAAGGGAAATTGAACAACAATTCAGAAGGGAAATTGAACAAGAATAATGTCAATTTTTCTTAATTTTTTTTAATCCTATCCATTTGTTTTTTCAATTTTAAAAAGAATTCTGGGCTAGAAATTTGATATGGGATTGGGTATCGAGTCCCAGCTTTATGAGTCTTTTCTATACCTTCGATTATTTCATTCATAATTCCTAAAGGTATTGATGCAATTAAATCACTATCAGTAGCCATTCCAAAGCGACGATCACCAAGACAAGGAAAAGCTATTTGTAAATCGCCAGTTAGAATCGCATTTGAAATAGTATCAGCGCATACACCATCACAGAAAGTAGACATTGATATTCTTCCCCCTCTTTTCCACAGATATCCCTGAATAATTCTCATTATTTGAGCAGAATTGCCCCATATTAAAACTAAGTCAGGTTCAAAATCTACACGCCCTAAGGCTCCCGAAACAATAGCATAGTAGTTCCCTAATGGCATTTTGGGCATACTTAAAGTCGTCTTTTTAGCCGCATCCTTTGTTTCGTTATATCTACCAACGAAAAATCCACCCTCAGCGAACAATCGATTTGCTTCTTCAAAGCCTAGAGAAATCTCAGCAAGTGGACATAAATTATCTTCTTTAGTACAAACCATGGTCCATCCATAATATCTAGCATAACTAAATATCTGACAAATCGCTAGTTGATTGTCGGGTTTCTTTAAGAATTTTATATTTTCTAGTTCCTTTGGTTCTTTTATTAATTTTGCAGCAACGGGAAATGTAGCTAATCTTAAATACTTATTCAGCTGATCATCGAACTGTTTATATTTACCCATAAAATCACATTCTTTGACATTACAAAATAATTAAATAATAGAGTATTTCAAAATATAATAAATTGCTAGGAATAGAAACATGAATACAAGTAGAAAAAGGTTAAAGGTTGGTCTTATCCAAGTCTATTTTGGACGGGGTAAAATTGCTATAAATCTCTAGATAGCAATGCTTAAAGGTAAGACTACAGCCGCTATAGGTCAAGGAGTGCGCGCAACAGGACATGGTTTCAAAGTATATATGATTCAATTTATGAAAGGTAATTATAAATACGGCGAAATTGAAGCAATTAAGGGGATTACTAACTTTGATTTAAAACAGTTTGGGAGCCCTGACTTGATTGCTGAACCTTCAGGATTCGATAGAGAGGAAGGAAAAAAGGCACTTGATTTTGCTAAAGAGATTATTATGAGCGATGAGTATGATATTGTGATTCTAGATGAAGTAGGTGTTGCTATTGCCATGGATGTTATTCCGGTTGAACCTGTTCTTGAGTTAATAAGAATTAAACCTGAAAAAGTTGAGCTTGTTCTAACAGGGGGCCCAAAAATGCATCCAAAGATAAAAGAGATGGCCGATTTAGTGACGGAGATGAAAATGATAAAACATTATTATTCCTCAAAAGGAATAACTGCTCGATATGGAATCGAGTATTAACTACGTACTTAAAGAGTTTTTGACGAAGTAGGTTTTTTTAAGGCTTCATAGCATTTTTTCCTAAAGTTCAAGAAAATAAGAGAAGATATAATATAGCGAAAATAAAAGAGTCGAAATAATCATTACTAGGAATAGATTTCTCCCATTAGGCCAGTTGTATCTCTTTCTTAGGCGAATATCAAGAAAGTATGAACTCGGATAGACTATTAAAATCCCTAAAAAGAATGGGATAAGATTATTAGGAGGAACAAAATTCTGTAACCCTAGTAAATATAAACTTAATCCTCCGATAAGTATAGGTGGATGCATTGTTAGTCTTTCTATTAATACCCAATTCTTATTTTTTTCCCAATAGTCCCGTGATTTAAAAGTTTTATAAAAATTAACATCCCATAAAGAGGTGAAAATCATCGCAGGAAAGCATATCGCAACAATAACGTTGAAGATTGAGCTCTGAAAGTTAAAAATTAGCATAATACAGAAGCAGAAATTTACCAATCGGCTGACATAGAACCTTCTAAACTGGAGCTCATCTTTAACTTTGAAAATTACAAGCCAAATCCGGAATGAAATAAAAATTATGCCGACTATAGGGAATAACAGATAATTTAGCATTACTTTAAATTTACGATAATTTTATTTTAAATATTGTGTTTAAAAAACAAAAGCTTAAACCTTTAATTGAGGATATCCAATTTTGCAGTAATTATATTAAGAATACGAAATCTCTTAGGCTTTCACTTTACACAGTTGTTATTTATGTATTATTTGTTATTATGTGCTTCCTTTTTGTTCCTTTTATAATTCCTCTCGAAAAAACAGTAATTGCGAACGATTTTCGGATTTTTTATCAGTCTGCGCAAAATATTCTTTCGGATCCAACAACCTTGTATTCCTCTCCAGTCTATAACATGCCTTATAGATATCTCCCTCTGTTTTCTCTATTGTTCATTCCATACACTTTTATCCCTTTTGAAGTCGGATTTATAATTCATGTATTTATGATGGCTATAGTTCATATCGCTTCTTTTTATCTCATTCTAATAATTTCTATAAAATGGTTTAACATAAGCTTTAACTCGAAAATTAAACGAGACATGCTATATCTTGGCTTAATGGCACCGTTGCAAGTCGTATTGTTGCTGATAGGCCAGGTAACTAACATTTTTATACTTATATACTTAGTAATCATCCTTTTAGTAGAAAACGAAAAGAATAAGAGATATAAAATAAGATATGCATATTTTGTCATCGGATTGCTAGCTGGCCTTAGCATTTCATATAAACCTTTTGGTTTTCTATTATTACCATTTTTGTTAACAATTTTTTTTGATATTAGTAAAAAAAGACTTAATATAGGGGGAAAACAAATTTTAAGCGCTTCATTAGGATTTATAACTGCATTTAGTTTAAACCTTGTATATTGGACTTTATATCCGAATTTAATCCCTGATTTTATTGAAATAAATAACAGTTCTCAGCTTCTAGATTATCCAAGTACCAGCATCACCAGAATTTTTTCTGTTATATTCAATGCTTTTTCTTTTCAATTATCCGAATTTACAATCTTGGTAGGTTTAACTCTTATATTATTTGGCCTTGCATTCTTTATGTATATCCTAATCCCAATACAACTGAAGAATTATTCCTTATTTTTAGGTATGGGAATCTTGATTATGATGATCACGTTTCCAGATTCTTGGTTCTTAAATTTTCTTATTTGTTTTATGCTTATACTACCAGGATTATTAAAACTTGAAGATGAATTAAATATTGTTGTCTCTGAAAAGGAAAGAAAAACAATTAATCAAACCTTCTATATTATCTACAAGTTTTCACAGTACGGGATATTATTTTTTACAATTGGGATTGTTCTTAGTATGACAATCCTCACTATTGATCCTATTTTACCCTTTCTCTTAATCATTCTCTATATTTTCATTTTTTGGAGATTGTATCTATATCTAAGAAAAAAAATATCTTCAAAAAGTAAAACTTATTTAGGTAAAGATAGAATAAATTGAACATATGAGTGCTTATTTAATTTTTATTTCTATTATTTCGATAATAATAGGATATCTCCTTGGATCAATTTTACCCGCATATATTATTGGAAGATTGAAAGGTGTTGATATTAGAAAAGTCGGAAGCAAAAACGCTGGCACGTCTAATGTTTATCACGAATTGGGTTTGAAATATGCTGTTTTAACAGGATTCTATGATTTCTTTAAAGGGCTCCTAGCGATATGGATATCATCCTTACTCCAAACAAATTTCATAATTGCACAATTGGCGGGATATGCAGCAATTATTGGCCATGTATTTCCCTTTTACATTAATTTTCGAGGGGGTCAAGGACTTGCCTCATCAATGGCAATATTAATCTACTATATGATAACTTACATATTTTTAGGAACCGATATCCTTGTTTTTTTACTGTATCTTTTATTAATAGTAATACTCTATAAATTGAGCTGCAAGGTTACTAATCTAATAGCAATTCTCATTTATCCTCTCATCAGTTATTTCGTTTGGGTATATTATCCAACAAGCCAATTTAATATCTTCACCTCTATTATACTAGCTTATATCATAATAATGGCTCTCTATAACATAATTAAATTTAAAAAAATCGAATTTAGTGAAGACCCTAAACAAGTTTGGTGGAAATTAATTCTAAATCCCAGTTTAATGATTTTTGTAATTTTATTTGCTTACATACAACTGATATTTTCTCTGATTTTAATTGGATTATTTACTGTTATTATAGGATCTATTGATTTTTTTAAATTTTTCAATCAAAATCAAGATGAGAATATAGTTAAAAGACTAAAGAGTGCAATTAAAATAACTCAAGAAAAGAGGTTTCTCTATATTTCCATAATTCTTTTCTCCATGTTTCTAACTATGCTAATCTTTGGTTTTATTAGTAAGACTGTAGTTATTATAACCTTGATATATTTTTTAATTGGAGACATATTTGGTAGGTTCTTTAGATTAGCTTATGGGAAGCGTAAGTTATTAACGATAACTTTGGAAGAATTTATGGGATATGTGATAAGTGGTTTAATTCTAACGTTTATATTCTTCTCTATTACTGATATAAATCCCTTGATTTTATTATTAGGGGGTTTAAGCATTGGACACTTACAACTACTCCCGTTTAAGATAAATAAAAATTTAGTAATTCCATTATTCAGTTGTTTTTTAATGGTACTCCTAATTTTCATAGGATTGTAGTCTTTGATTTCTTCTGCGAAATCTTTTCTATTTATATAAGGTAGAAACTTTAAAAAAAGTGCTTTCCAAAATTTCATATGGCGATAATTAATAATGCGTTGCTAAAACAAAAATATCAAATTATTATCATTGGTGCTGGTTTAGGCGGACTTACAGCGGCAGCTCTTCTTGCAAAAAGGGGTTTAGAAGTGTTAGTCATCGAACAGCATTATTTACCCGGCGGTTCGTGTACTAGCTTTAAGAAAGAAGATCGTGTTTTTGATTGCGGAACCGCTACAATCTTTGGGTTCGGGGAGAAGGGTTTTAATCCGTTTTATTATATTCTCAACCAATTAGAGGAGGAAATAAAAGTAATTCCAAGAGATATTTTCCATAGAATGTGGTTTTTGGACGATGAAATCTTATTTTGGAAAGATATCGAGAAATTTCTTGATGAATTTGTGAGGATTTTCCCAAAACAAGAAGAAGAGATACGAAGCTTATATAAGTACTTATTTAATTTTTATGAAAAATATATTAAAAACAGAGATATGCTTACTCCTCCTTCAGAATTTTCTTTTTCTCGGAAAATGAAGATGTTCTTTAAGGATCCTATTGGTACTTCGAAGATAGGATTGTTACTTTTTAAATCAGCATATGATATAATGAAACCATATATTAAAGACCAAAAACTTATAGAATTTTTCGATATGATTTGTTCTGGTTATTCCTATACATTACTTGATGAAACTCCCGCTTTAATGGCACTCACAATGTTTACAGATAATCATGAGGGGGGACCATATTATGTCGCGGGAGGAGCACAGATTCTTTCTAACACTTTGGAAAAGGCCATTGAAAAATTTGGAGGAACTATGCTATATAGGCACTTAGTGGAAAAAATTCTAATGAATGATAACCATGAAGCAATTGGGGTTAGATTAGATGATGGGACAGAAATATTAGCAGATAAGGTGATATCTGATGCGTCTGTATGGAATCTTTATAAAAAATTAATTGACCCTAAACACGTAACTGAAAAACAGTTGATATGGCTTAAGAAAATAATAATCACTTATCCTGCAATGGTTCTTTACGCGGCAGTCCCGAAAAGTATTTTCCCCGAAAATTTATATCCCGTCGAATATTTCATTACAGACAGCACTCAAATTGATTCGGGAGATATAATGCTTTACATCCCAACTCTTGAGGATGAAACTCTAGGACCCCCTGATGAACACATTATTACTATATTCTCACCCGCACCTAACCAGGAGTGGCCAAGTCCAGATGACAATGAATATCAATCTATTCAATATGTTGAAAGAAAAAAAAAGAAAGCTGAATATATTCTTGATGAAATAAACTTAAGATTTCCTGGTTTTAAGGAGTCTATTAAGATGTTGCACATTGCCACACCTTCTACAATTGAACGGTTTACATTAAAAAATAAAGGTTGTGTAGGAGGACCAGTTCAATCCATTGGTCAAGAACTTTTAAAACGTTTACGAGCGAAAACTGATTGGAAGAATCTCTATGCATGTGGTGATTCCACAACGATGGGGATGGGAGCTCCTGCGGTATGTGCTTCTGGTATTGGAGTCGCAAATGTTATTCTGAGGAAAATGGGATTAAAAGAATTTAACCCTGTTTCTTTTGAAAAGAGTATGGTTGAAAAAATTGAACATAATAAAGCTCCTAAATATATAGAAAGCATAGATGATAAACCCAGTAACGCAAGACTCCTAGCTCGACAATGTCAGCATTGTCAAAACCGTCCTTGCCAAATCTGTCCTGCCGGGATTGATATTCCTCTCTTTATGCGAAGAATTGAGGTTGGAAACTTTAAAGGTGCTGTTAAATCAATTCTACAAATGAATCCTCTTCCAGAAATTTCGGGTTACTTATGTCCCGCAGATAAATATTGTCAGAAAATATGTTACCGAAATTCATTTTCAGACGGTGCTGTCCAAATTAGAGAACTCCATAAGTGGGTTGCAAATTACACGAGGGATAAACTAAGATCGAATGCCTTAAACGATCCCATCAATAAAAATGTTGCGGTTGTTGGTGCAGGGGTAAACGGCTTGGTAGTTTCTTATTTTTTGGCTAATCTAGGATATAGCGTCTCATTATATGATAAAGAATCTAATGTTGGGGGATCACTCTTTCGAGAGTTAAACAAGCTTAATGTTCCAAAAGAGGTGTTAGATCGGGAACTATCCTCCCTTCTATTACCAAATATTCATCTTAATTATAACACCCCACTAGGTGGGGATATAAAGATTGAGGATTTATCAGGTAAATTTGATGCTGTGTATATTGCTTTTGAAGATCCCACTTATACAGCAGGAGATGATATGAAAGTTAAAAGATTTACGAATGTTTTTACGAGCTACCCCATGCTAAGTCCAGATAAAAAGAAAGATTTTAGCCCAATTATTGGATTAGCTAGGGACGCTGTTCAAAAAATAGATGATTTTATCAGAAGTTAATGTAATCTGGAATTGATTTTTATGATGCAGGAACAAGAATTTGATGCCATAGTTATTGGAGCTGGAGTATCTGGACTAATAAGCGGGAATTTATTGGCAAACAAGGGATATAAAACCGCGATCGTTGAGAAAAATTCTCGTGTTGGAGGTTGCTGTGTGAATATTGAGAGAGAAAATTTCACATTTGATTCTGGGGTGCATTTTATTAACAGTGCTGGTAAGGGAGGACCAATTGATAAGATTATAAGTGAATTCATGGACTTTGATGAATTTGAGTTTATTCCTCTAAAAGAATTTGTTCACTGGATTGATCTAAAAAACAATATCGACTTTGTAGTACCTATGGATTTAGATGAGTATATCAGCTTATTAGCAAAATTTTTTCCTGATGAGCAAGAAGGAATTAAAAATTTCTTTCGCGATTATGAAAAAATAGTAAGATTTCTATTGGATATGGGGGAACAAGAATCTTCCGGTAAGATGGTTGCTTTTTTAATGAAAAATTTGAGAACGACTATGAAATTTCTAAAAACTTCCAAATCCAGTGTTAAGGAAATTATCGATGGATATGTTACAGATGAAATAGCAAAGGAAACAATGTATTATCTCGTAACCAGTTTAGCGATGTTTCCCGATGATTTTACCGCGTTGGTTTATCTTTTAATGGAGTTTACTATAAGACTCGCGGGGGCGTATTATATACGGGGCGGAGGGGGGTTATTTACAAAAAAATTAGGCGAGACTTTTATTAACAACAAGGGTTATCTTCTATTAAATACTGAAGCTATTCTCTTTGATGTATCTGGTAAGAATGTGAGAGGATTATTAGTTAGAAATAAAAAGGGGGAGGAAACAAAATTATCTGCAAAACAATTTATTGTGGCCAGTGACGCCAAATTTTTTGCCACCAAATTATGCCCTACGGGAACGTTACCATCAAAATACGTCAACAAAATCTTAGGAAAGCGACCGTCAAATAGTTCAGTGTCTCTATTTTTAGGGCTAGATATTGATTTGAAAGATTATGGTATAAAAGATTATGAAATATGGATTTATAATAGAAATCCTAATACTCCTGAAAATGTCAACCAGTGCGTAAACAATCACAATTTTAGTAATATGCCTTTAGAAATAATAAGTATATACAGTAATATTGATGAAACTTGCTGTCCTGAAGAGAAAAGCATCCTTACTATTACCTATCCTTCATATTATAAAGCTTGGTCTGAATTTCTTGATGCTGACGGAAAGAAATTAAATAGTTATGAAAAAGAAAAACAGAAAATAACGAAGTATTTTATCGAATTGCTTAGTAAGTCCCTAAACATAAGCGATCTCGCAGATCATGTTGAAATTGCAGAACTCGCCACACCTCTTACGTATATTGAAACTACGAGTAATTTTGGGGGAAGCCATCTTGGCTGGGAAGCTAAAGCTGAGACTTTTATGAAAGATCGTTTAATGCAGGGAACTCCTTTAAAAAATGTTCGATTAGCTGGACAATGGGTTTTCCCAGGTGGTGGAATTACTACGGTAACTATGAGTGGATATGCTGCTGCTCGAAGTGTGATGCAACTTCTAGAAAAAAAATAGAAAGTAAAATAAAAATTTTCAATTCTGGATTACAAGGCTATTAGAATACACATAACTCCGGTAAAAAAGTTTACAAGAAACCAGATAATCCTAAATCTATTAGAAGTAGTAGAGTTTCCAGATTTGTTCTGATTCCCTATCCAAAACCAGTAACTTAAGCTATGATAAACTAATATCGACCCAGGGAACCATGCTAACGTTTGAGCCCAAGAAATGTTGTAAGTTAAACCAACCGAAGCGATAATATAAACCCATCCAATTAATGCTTCAGCCATAGCCATTCCACGTTCATATACTTCGTATTCTGGTAGTGTTTTTTTCTCTCGGATACCAATTTTTCTTGCGAATTCCCAGTTAATTACAGAAACAACTTGCCCAATCCAGTGGAGGACCCCTCCTACCACAAAGAGTAAAATCCCTACTATAATATTAGCATATGGAAAGAGTTCCATCTTAATTCATCCTCTTTGACTTGCTATGGTTAAATAATTTAATTTTTATATTAATTGATAAAATTTTAATCGATATAAATACATGAACTTCTCTTTATAAAAAAATTCAAAAAAAAAAAATAAACAAAAAATTAGAATTTATATTATGCCGGTTGTAAAACTCCTGCAAATACTAACCACGCTAAGAGAGATTTAGACCACAAACTGAGTAAGATATACCCTCGTTCCCCATGTAGATAATCCCGCCATTTACCTACTTTTTTATATTGCAGAATCATATTTATTGGAAATGTATTAAAGAATAATATGTAAGATCCAAAAATACCCCATACAAATACTGGGATTTCAGAAATATTTCCATTACCAAATAAATACAAGAAGATAATTATCCAAGGTACAACTCCTGCAAAAGTCCCAATGTAAAATGCGATCCATTTTGTTTTCTCGGTTGTTTGATTATGAATTTCCATCATTAATCCGAGTAAATTCATTGTAGCGTTAATAGCAAACATTAAAATTAACGTAGAAAGATCATATACTCCGAAAAACCATGCAATTAACACTATCATCAAGGATGAGCTCAAAGCGTATTCAAACCATCGAAAGTAGTTAATTTTCTGCTCTAACTTTCTGTTATAAAAATCATTAACTCGGGGTAATACGATTAGAAAGTGAGCTATAGCTGAGAGAAATAAAAACATAGCAACAAGAGGGCCAACAGGTACAGTTGCTAGTTGAGTATAATTAGGTACAAGTCTCGGTGGTATTAATGCATCGTTAAAAAATAAGTATGACGTTGTAATAGGCAATCTAAAGTCACTAATTTGAGTGACAAAAAGCGATAATAAAAGCATTATGCTCGCTTGACCCAAATGCAAACATCCCATAATCAAATTAAACCGTCTTAAATAAGAGAAGCTTATGCTAGATTCGATTCTTTCATTCATGATAATCATTTTTTTTAGATTTGTTTCTAAATCTATGTTGCTAGAATTCATTAAAAATATTATTTATATAATTTATATACGCAGAAGTATCAACCTTAGTAATTGCTTATAGGAAAGAGTGTTTAGTGTAATAAAATATAAATACTTACAAAACTTCGGATTTTTGATTTTCAATCAGAGTTCTTCTTTTTCTAACTGACGTCCTACACCATAAAATAGTAGATATCCCCCAATAATCACTATAAAAAATCCTGCTACAGACCATGCAAACCTAAAGCCGTGGATAATTACCTCTAAAATATATGATGTATACGTTCCATACATAAAGAAATTAAGACTATGAATTCCAACCATAAAGAACTTCCATTTGTTCCTTAACATGGGATTAGTTAATTTCTTGAGTACCTTAAATGATAAGTAAATGGTAGGAATAGTAGAGCCTATGGAATGTACTACAACTAAGAAAATATAAATCGGAAGATGATAAATCGGAATCCAACTGGTCCCAGAATTAATATCAACCCCAGTTTCCTCACCAAACATAAAAGCAATCATAAACAGCAGAACAATGGAGTAAGAGATAATTAATATAACTTGCCTTTTCTTAGTGACAATTTTTTCTGATTTTAGCAGAATTAGTTGAAAAACTACTAGAAAAATCGGACCTAAGAGAAGACAGAAGTTTGTTAAAAAATTAAAAACTTCGATTACTCCTACTAAATCATCACTTCTCATTGGAGCATATATGAAATTAAAAAGCAATCCGAGGGAAACTAAGATATAAAATCCGGAAAATATTCTATTTAACCGTTTTCTGTCTCGTTTAAGAATTATTATTGCAATTGATACAAAAAACAAAAAAACCAATCCTTGTACAAGAAAGACCTGAAGTAGTCGAATTGAAATACTACCAAAGAAACCAGATTGAAATATAGCCAAGATTTCACACTCAAAATAATTTTTATAATTGATATGAAAATAAAACAAGCCTTTATTTAAAGCTTTCTCAATGGAATATAATTAAGAATATTTAAGGATGCTTTAAATGCCCCAGATATGAAAAAAAGAGAAAATAAGGATTACATAAAAACTATTGTACCTTCACCAGATGTGACTATTTCATCATTTTGGTTTTTTACTATCGTATCAGCTATAATAAATTTTAATTTACCATCTTTTTTCGTAAATTTATCTTTAACTGTGGCTACTGCAGTTAATGTATCACCAAAAAATACGGGTTTAACAAATTTTACAGTTTGACCCCCGTATAAAATCCCTGGTCCAAATAGTTTAGTTCCCAAGACTGCTGATATTAAACCTGAACTCAATGCACCATGTGCTACTTGTTTTCCAAATATCTGAGTTTTTGCATATTCAGGATTTACATGGATTGGATTGTAATCTCCAGTCACTTCAGCAAATTTCATCACATCTTCTTCAGTGATCGTTTTTGTAAATGATGCTGATTGACCAATTTCATAAT
>JAEOTL010000091.1 GCA_016839845.1 Promethearchaeota archaeon | reverse complement strand
GTAGTGATGTTACTTCTCACTTATATGGAATTGATAAAGACCTGTTTTTAGCAAAATTATGTAACTTATACCTGGATATACAAGGAAATGGTAAATCTAAGGTATTTTGCGAAGATTCATTGGATAAAAAGAGTTATAGGCCAATTGCTCAAGAAAACATTCAAGATAGTACCTTTGATTTTATATTTACTAATCCTCCATTTGGAGTTAAGATTCCCATTAATAATCAAGAGATATTAGAGGATTTTGCCTTAGGTCACTCATGGAAAAACGTGAATGGGAGATGGGAAATGCAAAATAAAACAGTAAAACAGCAACCCCCCCAAGTTCTATTTATTGAAAGATGTGTTCAACTTCTTAAGGATGGCGGAAAATTAGGGATAGTTTTACCCGAGGGCATATTTGGAAATCCTACAGATCGCTATATTTGGAAATTTTTGCTCTCAAACGGTAAAATTCTGGCTATTATTTCATTAGATCAGAATGCTTTTCAGCCTTATACATGTAACAAAACCAGCATTTTATTCTTCCAGAAGCTAGAAAATATCCCAAGCAATTATTTAATAGACTTTGCTATTGTGGAGAAGGTTGGTCATGATAAAGATGGAAAAATTTTATTTAAACTCAACAAAGATGGAAGTAAGCAAATAGATGTAAATGGGATACCTATAGTTGATGATGAATTGATCAATTTGCCTAAAAAGCTTGAGGAAGCAGAACAATTTAATTATCTGGAGAAGCAGAAGGTATTTAAAATCAATTTATCTCAAATTAAAAATAACATCTTTATTCCTCTGTATTATACCGGTGTAGAAAAAACCCTGAAGACCCTTGCTAGGAATGAGAAAATTGAATTATTGACAATAAGACAGCTTGTCGAGAAGAATTATATCTATACACGTAAGGGAGGTTATTTACCTCGGGGAGATGAAATCGGTTCCAATGTTTATGGTTTAGGAAATATTCCATTTATACGAACCAGTGAAATCAGTAATTGGGAAATTAATTTAAACTCATACAAGAAGACCAGTGAAGAGGTCTATAATCAATACAGAGCGAAACAGAATATACAGGAAGGGGATATACTTTTGGTAAAGGATGGAGGACCTAATCTAATTGGAAATCTTGCATATATAACAGAATTAGATACCGAAATTATCATTCAGAGCCATATTTTTCAAATTAAAGTGTTAGAAAATGAAGACTTTATTGACTCATATCTACTATTATATCTTCTTAATCTAGAAATTGTACAAAAGCAAATTCAAGCAATAACCTTTGTACAGGGAACCATCGCAACAATAGGGAACAGAATAATAGAAGTCATCCTCCCAGTACCAAAAGATCCTCAAAAAAGAAAGGAAATTTCGGTATCTATAAAACAAATTATTGAAAGTAAAGTTGAGATAAGAAGAAAAATGTCAAATCTTTCATTAGATTCTTTTAATATGAACAAAGAATAAATATTATAAAAATACGCTTAATATCCCTAAAGATGAAAATCGAAAAATTTACATCAAAGTTTTACAAGGAGGTTGTACAGTTATGGAGAAAAGCAGGTATAAGCGTAGGGTCTTCAGATTCGAAGATCGAAGTCGAAAAAATGCTGGAACGAAACCCTACTTTATTTCTCATTGGAAAAATTGATGACAAAATCTGTGCCGTTGTTATGGGTGGATTTGATGGTAGAAGAGGATATGTTCACCATCTCGCGGTAGATCCCGTTTACCAACGGCGAGGATATGGTAAATTGATGATAGATAAATTAAATAAGGAATTTCTTCGATTGGGAGTACATAAAATACATTTATTTATACAGAAACATAATAGAGAAGTTGTTGTTTTTTATCAAAATCAAGGCTGGGAGATACGAGAAGATCTGATTATGATGAGTTATGTACCAGATAAAAATCTGTATAAAATGAAGATCTGAGAATTACCTAATTTTTAACTCCTTCTATTTTTAAAATTTTAAATAGAATTGAAATGAATACTATTTACCTAACCATTAAATTTTTAAATTTGATTTAAAATGAGTAATAATGTAATACGATATTGGGATAAACTCTGGCCCAAAGAAATTCCGAAACATGTCGAATACGAAGAAATTCCATTAGGGGAACTGTTAGAGAGAACAGCTAATATTTATCCAGATTCTCAAGCAATTTCTTTTGAAGGTTATAAGATGACTTATTTAGAGCTGGATACCCTCGTCGACCAGTTTGCTACGGGACTTTCTCAATTAGGTATTGGAAAAGGGGATGTTGTGTGTATAGATTTGCCAAATGTCCCTCAAAATGTTATAGCACACTGGGCAGTTGTGAGAATTGGAGCAGTTTCCAACCCTATCCTTCCTGTGAACCGGTTTGTCGAGATTGTACATCAAGTAAATGACTCTAAAGCTAATACTTTGGTCATTTTAGACTATCTTTATGAAGAATACCTACTTGGTAAAGATCTAAGTAAGATGTCGACATTGAAAAACATTATTTTGACCGGTACCCCAGAATATTTGCCAAAACTAAAAGCTAAACTTGGAGTAGCTCTGGGTAAAGTACCTGTTATGAAAGTTTGGCCTGAAAAAGAGGGAAATATAATTTTTCATAAATTTCAGGATATCTTACAAAATGGAATCCCCATTAATGTACCAAAAGTTGAATACGACCTCAAGAAAGACATTTCTGTACTTATTTATACAGGGGGTACGACAGGAGTTCCTAAAGGAGTAATGACTTCACACTACTCGATGGTTGTTAATGCTCTCCAAACAGAGATATGGGCTTCCTCCCAATTAGCACAAATCAAAGAATTAAAGGGAAAAGGGGGAATGTTACTGGTTGTACCTCTTGCGCACTCTTTTGGTAATATCGGGATGACAGTTTCAGTATTGGAGGGATGGAAAATGGTTTTGTTACCGCGACCTCCCGATAAAATTTCAAAAATACTTAAAAAAATAAAGGATGAGAATGTTACCTACATGCCTGGAGTTCCTACGCTTTATATAAAAATAAACCAAGACCCTGCATCTCTTAAATATAAAGGAAAACTTTCCTCTCTTATCGCTTGCATAAGTGCTGCATCAGCATTACCAGAAGAAGTTAAAAATGAATTTGAAGAGATTACAGGAGCTGCGATTGTTGAAGGATATGGTATGTCAGAATGTTCTCCCGTAGTTGCTCTCAATCCGTTCATTAAGAAACTTCAAAAAGTGAATACCGTTGGGTTTCCCTTATCCGATACTTTGATAAAAATCGTTGATGTAGAGCAGGGAAAAGCCTTACTGCCTCAATGTCCTAACGATAATTGTGAGAATTGCGGTCAGGACGAGTTTCAATTTATTGGGGAGATTTGTGTAGCTGGACCTCAAGTTATGCTCGGGTACTTAGGAAGAAAAGAAGACACGGAGCACGCGTTAAGAAAAGATTCCCAAGGGAAAACATGGTATTATACTTCTGATATTGGATGTATCGATTCTGAAGGATATCTACACATTAAAGATAGGAAAAGGGATATGATAAAAAGAAAGGGACATGCTGTTTTCCCTAGAGAAGTAGAAGATTTGATATACGCTCATGAAGCGGTAAACGAGGTTGGGGTTATTGGTGTTCCCGATAAAGAAACTGGCGAAGAAATTAAGGCTTATATCTCTCTTAAACCCGAATTTCAGGAAAAAGTAACTGAAGACGATTTAATGGAATGGTGTCAAACCAACATAAGTCCGTATAAATATCCCAGAATGATTGAAATTGTTCCAGAATTACCAAAATCTGTCGTAGGTAAGATTTTAAGAAGGGAACTTCGAAAAGAAGAATAAATACTCTTTCTCCTTTTTTTTATTTCTCAAAATAATGTTTGCACCAAGCTAACTGGTATAGTCGTTTTTTGATCCCATGAGGGTGGTTGTTTCTTCAATCCATTGAGAAAGATCTGTATCGACTCTGCAAAAAGTAACGATTTTATCTAGATCCTTTAATTTGCTAAATGAACACTCAACAATCAAATCCCATCCACCATAAATAGGAGTAACATACGTTATTTTCCAATCTTCTTCTGGTTCCGTTGATTTTAATCCTGAAAGTTTCTTTACAACCTCCCATTCCTTTCCAATCACTTTTAGTCGTATTAAAATATATCCTCTATAATACATTTTTAACCTCACTCTATTTTTTTTTAATATATTCATATGAGATAACTTCTTCACTAGGCTGGTTTTTCTGTTTTTTTAATAATTTTAAAGCATTTTTAACTTGAAAACCAATCTCGCTTTGTAAACCCCATAATGGTATAAATCCATAACTTAGTTTTTGATTAAACGTACTTTCTGTATCATAAGTTGCTAAATTTAGATTATATAGTCCATAAGGGGATTCTCTTGACACAACACTAACGTGTCCTTTGAAAAGTTTCAGCTTTACAGATCCAGTCACTTTTTCGTTGACAGTATTAATGAAAGCCTCTAACGCTTCTCTTAGTGGATCTATCCATAAGCCTTCATAAGCTAATTCCGTCCATCTTTGATCTATCATTGTTTTAAATGAGTTTTCATGTTTGGTGCATACATATTTCTCTAGATCTTTGTGCGCTTTAATTAATATTAAAGCTGCTGGAACTTCATAGACTTCTCTTGATTTTAACCCAATAGCTCGATCTTCCATATGGTTAACTCTACCAATGCCATGCTTGCAACCAATCATATGTAATTCCCTTATTAAATCAACACCCTTTAAGCTTTTACCATTTAATCCCATTGGTACTCCTTTCTCAAAACTGATTTGGACATATTCAGGGGTATTCGGTGTATCCTCTGGTGGTGTTGTCCATTCATTGCAATCTTCTGGTGGTTCAATATCGGGATGTTCGAGAATATCACATTCTGCACTTCTCCCAAAAAGGTTTTCATCAATACTATATTTTTGATTTTGCTTTTTAATAGGAATTCCATGAAGCTTGGCGTACTCGATTTCTTGGTCTCTTCCCATATTCCATTCAATTAAAGGTTGTAATATTTCAATATTAGGTGCATAAGCTCTTATTGTTACATTGAATCGTATTTGATCATTCCCCTTACCTGTGCAACCGTGAGCTATCGCATCAATTTTCTCTTTTTTCGCAATGTTAATAGCCTCAATCGCAATCAAGGGTCTCCCTATTGCGGTGCTCAA
This sequence comes from Promethearchaeota archaeon, assembly GCA_016839845.1. Next base: position 609 of record JAEOTL010000091.1, on the reverse strand, counting down.
TGGATAAATCCCTTGGTATAAACCGTTTGCTTTAATAGTTGGGAAGACATATTCATTTACAAACCTATCTTTTAGATCCAATAAATAGTGCTTTACTACGCCCAAATTATTTGCCTTTTCTTCAATTGTCTCAAACCGAGAAGGATCTGCAAACTCTTGCCCCAGATCAGCCGTAAAAGTATATATTTTTGCTTCATACTTTTCTTGTAGCCATTTTATCATACAGGAGGTATCCAAACCACCTGAATACATCAATAATATTTTTTCATATTTTTCCTTTTTTGGTCCTAGTTGATTCACATATACCACCTTCTTCTTTTGTTTTAATTTATTTAGAACTTCTATTTCATACAGGAAATATAGGAATTGACTTTAATCCTACATTTTCTTTTAAATTAAACATCAAATTCATGTTTTGAACAGCCTGACCTGCTGCCCCTTTAACTAAATTGTCAATTGCGCTAATAAAAATCAATTTATCAGCCCTTTTATCTATGACAAATCCAATATCACAATAATTCGACCCCTTAACCCATTTAGTTTCAGGGAGAACACCCTTTTGTGTTAAGCGGATGAAATATTCATTATTATAATACTTCTCGTAAACAT
>JAEOTL010000177.1 GCA_016839845.1 Promethearchaeota archaeon | reverse complement strand
CGTTAAAAAAAACATGGAGTTCGAGAACACAAAAATCAAGGGCAGCCCAAAATTCCAAGCCATGATATCCTTTAACATCTGGAATCGATTTCAATAGGCAGTCAAGGGAAGTTTGAATTTCTTTTTTCTTTTCAGGTTCTATAGGGGTGCAAACTAAATGATCTGTTAAAGAATTTTTCAGCATGGTTTGGGATTCTATATGAGTAATAATTCGCGAGATAAAAGAAACTTGCTCTTGTAATTGTCTTTCAAACAGATTACTTAATTCGTGAGCCTCTTCTAAAGATAAACTATCATCAACAATAATAGCTAATGATAAGAAGTAATCGTTTTCAATTCTAAATATATTCAAATCTTTAAAATCTGATATCTCTTTAAATTCACTTTTCATAGTATAAAGCAAGTTGACTATCTTTTCTCCGAGCGAAGATTCTCCGCTTAAAGGATTCATTTCAACAAATGTCTCAACATTATAAGATGGAAAGAATTTTTTACTCAAAGCTCTTATACCTTTTGTAATTTCATTCGCATGTACTACAGATATATGATCCTCAACAGATAACCGTATCTCAAAAAATAATGTGTTACCACTAATTCTAACCTTTAAATCCTCAACGCCGTTTACATGTTCAAGACTGAATACACTTAATTTTATTTCTTCTATAATAAGTGAGTTTATTGGGTTTGCATCGATTAAATCTTTAATTCCTTTTGTAGAAAGATGGATTGAACTTATAATTATCAATACGGAAACGGCAATACTAAAATAGGGATCTAAAAATTGAACGCTAAAAAGTAAAGTTAAAATAAAATTAATTATAACTATTAATGCTCGAAGAGAATCTTGGAACAAATTTAACCCCTGAATTCTAAGAGATAAACTATTCTGTTTCTTTCCTTGCCATATTAATATTCTAGAAAATACTAAATTAATGATAAATGATATTATTAGTATAAGGAATCCCACATCGGGATTAATTATTCCAAATGAACTGGTTAAAATGGTTTGAATTGCTACAAAAATAAGGACACAATATATATTGACTAAAATAACACCTTGAACCAATCCTCCTAACGAATCAATTTTGGAATGTCCGTACATATGTTCGAAATCTGGGGGTTTCTGACTTACATAAAGAGAATATATCGTGAGAGAAACAAATAAGATGTCAGTCAGCGTATCTACGGTTTCAGATAAAAAGCTTAAACTGCCAGTAATTATAACTCCTACTAACTTTAAGCTGGATTGTATTAGGATTATAAATAACGCTATAATTCCATATTTAATTTTAATATCCATAAACTTCATAGAATTTCTTTATTATTCAATAAGCAACTTAAAGCAATAATGAGAATTAAATATTTGGCAATAAAAAAATAATAAAAATAAAGAATTTTTTGTTGTTTAAAGATCTCTTGGAATATTAATCTCAAGATCTGTAATTGGATATGAAGCACAAGGATGAAAATAGTTATATTTTTTATCTGCTCCTTTTCTCCAATCAGAAACTGGATTTACGTATACCTTGCCATCAATTAGAAGGGATCGACAGAAACCACACTCGCCTGATCTACACTTTGAAGGCGGATTTAAGTTTGCTCTTTCTAAAGCTATTAAAACAGATTCTGTTGCTATTGCAGGGATGTCGATTGTTAAATCACCAATGTGAGTTTTTATCTTGAATATTTTTTCAGCAACTTCTTTAGGGAAATCGGGATGAGTTAGAACATCCTTCACTTCACCGAAAGCTTCTCTTCGTATCCTTTTACCAGGCAAGTTAAACTTATTGAGCTCTTGTTCAACAAAATTATACATAATTTGGGGACCACATATAAAAAAAGTACTTGACCCTGCATCGCAATGTTTATCAATAATATCTTTAGTTATAAGACCCTTTTCACATCCTTCTAATGTAACGACGTCGCAGCTTAAAACGTGAACTACTTTAATTTTTGAAGGATTACTCTTTTCCATCTCCTTGAACTCGTCATAGAAAATGATATCATCTTCCTTTGAACTACCGTATATCAATGTTAATTTGGCATCAATAGTTCCATCGATAATTGCCTTAGCCATCGATCGAAACGGTGTGATGCCCGATCCTCCTGCAATTCCTACTATTTGGGTTAAATCTCTTAGCTTATCGTAGTAAAAGAATCCTTCTGGTCCAGAGCTCTCAACTTTTGTACCTACTTTCCAAGTGTCCCATATGTAATGTGTCAAAAACCCATCTTCTTCTTTACGAATAGTTAACTCGTAAAAACCTTCTAAAGCATCTTTAGGTGAGGAAGCTATAGAATATGGGCGAGTAATCCGCACTCCGTTTAATCCTACCTTTAAGCTTATGTATTGGCCTGGTCTAAAATAAGCTAATTCCTTAGTTTCAGAATCAGGATCTGGAACGAGTTTGAATGTTTTCGTGGATTTAGTCTCTTCTTTAATCTCGTCAATTATTAAAAATTGTCTTTCAGGGTGCAATTTATGCATTAAATCCATAATTGGATCTTCTCGTATTGGTTCACTTGAAGCCCTTTCAATCCTTTTCTTCCTATTAGGAATTAGTTTAGTAAATGCGAATAAATCCCTAGTATTAGATTTGACGGTTACGTTTAGTTTTTCTTCGTTTTCTTCACTCATGCTTTCTCACGCTCCTTTAATATTTTATGTAATATTAATTGCGCAGACATTACACCATCATTTAACGCACTACTATATCCATGTAATCGCCGGTTAAATCCTCCTGCGAATTCCAATCCTTCAATGTAAACATCCTTACCCATATTCATTAATCTTGGTACCATAGAATCCCACGATTCAGGTTCGTATCCATAAAATATTCCATTATATAGTTTTGCATATCTGGCAAAGGTAGCAGGAGTCGCAATTTCAATTTCTTCGATATGTTCTTTGAGAGAAGTCCCGGTAGCTTTTTCGAACTTAGTCAGTAATTCTTCTGCTAATTTATTTTTAAGATCTACATAATCTTCGGGTTTAACATCTTTCCAAACCTCTGGTCGGAACAATGTCGTTATGTTTAGCAAACAAGTTCCGGGAGGCGAACAATCAGGAACAGCATTATTAAGAACAGTGCAAGCTAATCCTTTAGGAGCTTGAAGCTTCGTCCATGAATCGTAAATTTCATCAGTATCCATATTATTCATAATAAAGTAGCCATAATCTTTCAATCCTAATTCTTCTGCCGAGGCATCTAATCCTGCATAAAGAACAAAACCCGTTAATCCGTGAATTCGGGCATTTACATCTTTATACGCGATTTCTGGAACTTCAGACTGGGGATAAATCAATTGATTATATACTACGGTTTGAGTAGCGTTAGATATAACATAATTAGTTTTTATTTTATCACCGTTGGAGGTTTCAACGCCAACTACTTTTCCTCCTTCTACCAGGATTTTATCTACTGTCGTGTTATACTCAACTCTCCCTCCAAACTCTCGTATTTTGGCATCAATAGCTGTAGTATATCCATGGGATCGATCCGTAGGAACCCATCCCCCTATTTCAGCATAAGTTAAGGTCATTGCAGCAAATATTGTAAAATTCATTCTGCTCATTGGGAGTCCTAAATATGCCCAGTACGCATTTAAAATTTTTTGTGCCTTTTCTGGTATACCTAATGCGTTTTCTACTTCAGTAACAGAATATGCCGCTGTTTTAAGAAAGTTTGAATGTTCTCTAAGCAGGACTCCTTGATCTGGCTTTCCTTTCATCTGACCAATATATGAAAAAGCCTCACCAATTTCTTCAGCAATTTTAAAAAAGTCTTCTACAGATTTTTTACTGCCTGGAACTTCCCTTTCAATAGTATTGACGAAATTTTCAACTCCAAATGGCATACTAACATCCATTTCCTCTCCAGGATCAGTTGTAATAAGTCTAAATGCTTCTGGAACTTGAACGAACTTAGTATCTATTTTAAGTTTGTCTTCAAACATTCGTCTGATACTTCCTTTATTCGATTCTGGTCCGTAACTAGCAAGTTCATGAAGTGATGTTTCAAATTCAAACCTACCACGAACAAAACTAGTTGCAACACCTCCAGGTAGATTGTGCTGTTCTAGGCAAAGAACTTTTATCCCTTGCTTTGCTAAGAAGGCCGTTGCTG
>JAEOTL010000090.1 GCA_016839845.1 Promethearchaeota archaeon | reverse complement strand
TATAATATTCAAGAAATAGTGAGGTTAGAGCCTCCATTTCTAAAACAGTTCGACAAGGAATAAAAACAGTATTTAGATCATATAGGATTGGATTACTTTCTGGCATAGTTAGTAGTAAATTATTTTATATAATAGAAATAATTAGAATAAACACTCTGACTTACCATTTAATAATCTAGTTTTTCATTAAAATAATTTATCATAAATACGTTGTGTGAAATTATGGTCGTTTGGTATATTTGCAGATAATTGCACTAGGATTATCAAGAACTTTAGTGAATATGATAAGGCCTTTTTTCTTTCCCTTTCCCTTTACTGATTTATGAACGTTTTTTAAATCGATCGAAACACCCCGTGCCTTATAATCCAATTTACCGAGGCTTAACTCTTGAATTGTTTTATTAATGAGAAGATAATCCAATTTACAATAAGTAAGAACTTGGTAGCTTTTCAAAATCGGTGTTGAGATAAAATCATCGTTTGTAAGATATGCTATCTTTTTATTGAGTTGATATAATTTAAATTCCTCTGCCAGATCACTTATCAAATGAGCTTTTATAAATGCGGGGTCAGGTTCATAAATATATTTTTTCGGTTTACTTACGGGGACATCATACCTTTCAGATTTTTGTACCCATGTGATTTTTTCTGGTAGTTTTGTAGCAAGTAATGAGTTTCTTTCTGAAGATTTTTTGAATTTCCCAAACCAAAGTACAACCTCTTTTACCTCTCCTTTGTAAGATACGACTTCAATATCACAATCATACTGAATATAGGAAATATCTACTCCGGGGGAGATCTTTACACATATGTTTGGAGTAAACTCTTGTAATCTTTCTACTAATGAGAGGGGTGGATTATATTCTTCAATTTTTACAGTTCTCTTTCCCTTTGCTCTTCTGCTCGGATCAAAAAAGATACAGTTAATATCAATTAATCGGTTTCGAAAATCTTTATCATCTATTAACTCCAAGATGTCACCGTGGATATAAGACACGTTTTTTTCAACATTATACACTTGAACATTATGCTTTAACATGTTAATAATTATAGGATCTTTTTCTATGGATAGTACCTTCCAGCGTAATGCCATAGCAATCGTATCTCCCCCTATACCACTTCCCACATCCACAGATTTTAGAATAGGCCCTAATTGTTGTCGCATCTTCCAGGTTCGATATTCTGCCAAGTATTTTGAAGACGCTTGAGCCAATCCTTGCATAGTGAACTTCATCTGACTAGCCCTGGGAAATTTTTTCTTCCCTTTTACTTGAAAGTGAACTTTTTTAAGAATTTCCTCGATTTCTGACTTACTAAATCCCTGTTTTTCTAATAAGAATCGTCGTTTTTTGACATCTCTTATTTGTGCAAGTCTTTTTATTAAAGATTCCATACAAGTTCGGACCTAATACAATAAATAATTATTCTTCTCTTATAATTAAGTAAAAAGATTCATTACGGATAAAAGCTTCAACAAAACATCCCCAATTATCTACTAAAAGTTTTTCAAAGTACTGTGCCCAAAAAATGCTATAATCTTTTGTCAAGTCATGATTGAATCTCATCTGAAAAGTACCCTTCTTGTTTTTCTCTAATTCGATATTAAAAAAATAATTGGCTACTTGCCACATTCCTTTAAGTCCTTCTAAAAATTCTTGTAAATCCATACTTTCTATCCTTTTTCCCAAATACCATTCAATTGATTCAACAGCAATATTTTTGGTAAAGGCTTCCTCAACATTACCTTTTATATAACTAAGGAATGTTGTTTTTCCTACTAAAAGCATATTCAGTTCGTCTCTTGCTCTACACCATATTTTTCTTCTATCCGCCAATCGAGGTTCTTTAACTTGTTTTAAAGCTTTTAGTGCAGTGTCTACCACAGCAGATTTAGATCCAAATTCATCCTTATATTGCTGCAAAATTTCGTAAGATTCAGGGGAGATTGTAGCATGAACCGAGTTTTTCTGACCTTTTCTCTCAAATGATATAATTTGCTCACCATTTTATTATTATTTATGTCACTAATTATGTCATAATGCATCATAAGATTTAAATATTAATGTCACTATTTTCTATAAGTATGACATTTCTAAGATAAAATGAGGAAGTAAAGCAAAAATGAGCAAAAATAAAAGGAATTGTGGGAAGTATAACTCTGTTTTGATAATTTTACCAACCTGTTTTGGAAATTTTGAAAGCAGTTCTGTTTTTTGTCGCGATTGTGATATAAATAAAAAATGCAAGAAAATTCCTCTCCCAAGGGAACCACAATGGTGTAATCCAGAATAATGAGCATCTAGATTTTTAGAAATGGAAAAAATGTAGTTGGTGGATGATTGAATATGAAAGAAGTTTGTATTCAAAATGGTCAAGAATTTTATAAATTAACCCGTAGTTCGGATCGTATACCCATAAGGAATTATATCGGTGGGGGAAAATGGGAGTTTAGTGATCAAGTTCTTCAAAAATTAACGGGACAAATCGTAAGATCAAATTATAACCCAAGACTCCCGATACAAATTATTGAGATTCCCAACCTTTTGCCAAATAAAAATGTTTTTGGTCTCTTTTGGGACACTCCTACTTTTAAGGATGCAGATTGTAATTACTTGTTTCATATCTTTGATGATAATAATATTGATTATATCGTTTCACCTTCTTCTGGGAACACTGTTGAGGGTATGGCAAGAGCTATTAGAAATTATAATGTACAGATGGGCAAAAATATTCGGGCAATATTGTTAGTTCCTGAACTCTCAGCATATAAAGTGTCTCGGAGTGTAATTGAAAATAATCCTTACGTAGAATTTGTGGTTCTAAAAAACTCCACCTTAGATAGAACGAGAGTCTTTGCCAAAAGCTTAATTGAATTCTTGTCGTCTAATTATAAGGTAATTCATGCCACCCCTGATGTTAAAACTGCTGCTTACGCGCAAATTGGTTTTATATTAAGAGAGAATTCGATGTTGAGTAGCAATACCTGCTATGTTCAAACCGTATCTGGGGGTGTAGGTCCAGCTGGATTAATTGAAGCAGCATATAAATTTAATCTCAATCCTGAAATATTGGTAGTTCAACCACTAAATAGGAAAACTTCACCGATAATTGATGCGTTAAATGCACATTCGAGAGGATATAATCCATTAAGCGTCTTTGACAATACTAAGTATGCTACATCTCAGATCGAACCCACACTCGGAAGTGCGAAGCCAGTCTATGCTATTAATAAATATATCCAATGGAGAGAAAATGGAGGAAGGATACTCCCAGCCAAAATCAATAAAGAAAATTTATTTTATTACAAGAACAAAATCCTTAATTGCTTGGTGAAAGCAAGGATATACCCTAATACTGAAATTGGTATGACGTTCTTCGATCTTGAAAAAAGTGGATTTATGGCTTTTGTGGGGGCTATGATCTATGCTAAAAATATTAAAGCTAAAGAAGTTATCATCAATTTTACCGGGCGCTACCCAGATCCAAATGAATTAATTCCAAAAGCAGCCACTCCCAATATAATTTTCAATCCGTCTGAGGGTGCTGAAGACCTCATAAGGAGACTTGACTTGTAATCATTGAATTTGAAGAAACTCTGTAAATACCATCCCTTGTCCTAACTTATTTAACAAAGTGCAAATCTTTTAATTTTTAAGAATATATTTTGAAATAGTGATATTAAAATGATTACGATTGTTCAAGTAAAACCCGATTCATTAGAGGCTGTCAAAACGGCTATGGTAAAATTAATTGAGCAGCTTGGGTATACTCCATCAAAATCACGAATTTTTTTAAAACCTAATGTTGTCGATGCATTAGAACCAAGTCAAGCGGTGGATGTTGACCCTATGGTTACTGGAGGATTGATTTTAGCACTGAATGAAAAATTTGATATCGAAGAATTTGTTATTGGGGAAAACTCAGGATATTTTTCTGAAAAGAAAGAAACATTTCAACGTCTTATTGAAACGTCTGGCTATAAGGAAATGGTTGAAGATTTAAAAGAAAACTACGGTATCCCTTTAAAGATGATTAATTTAGAATATGTGGACATGGATGAGTATGAATGGAAATTCAAGCCATTTAAATTAAAACTTCCCGCTATTTTAAAAACACATGCGTATATTAATATGCCCAAAATGAAAACGCATGGCACTTGCATGGTTACCTTAGGAGTCAAAAATCAAAAGGGTCTTCTTCTTTTGAGAGATAAGAAAAAGTTCCATCTTGGATATAGAGATGATGAAGGTAAATATCATAGTAATTTGCATGAGTGTATTTTCGAATTGGGAAAATTAGTACAGCCGGAGTTAACTATTTGTGATGCTACTACTGCTTTAGAAGGAAATGGTCCAACAACAAATCCGGGTACAACTTGGGTGAAGACATTAAATATCTGCATCGGGGGGACAGATATGATCGAAGTAGATAATGCTAGTTGTCAAATCATGGGAATTCCCATGGATCTTGTAGAACACGTTGAAGAAGTGGAAGTTTTACTCGCACCGGGAAGTCTTCCGTTAACATGTGAAGAACCCTTTAGAAGACCAGTAAAGCGCACTGAACCCTATGGGAATATGTATCATCATTCCTCCATGTGGATGTGTACCGGATGTCAAATGACTTTAAGTCGAATGAATAGAAAAATCGCTTACACTCCAGAATTACGAGAGAAATTACAAGTAAGAGACAAGAAATACGAGAGAATCGATTTTTTTATAGGAAGAACAGAGGAAGAAGACATTCCTGAAGACCATGGTGTCCTTTTGTTTTGTGGGAATTGCACTAAAAAAGTATCGCGATCATACCCAGATGCGGTCCATGTTCCGGGATGCCCACCCCATTATCGGGAGCTCGCCGATAAATATGTTAACTTATAATTTTTAATCCTATTTTTCAAATAATTTGCTAATATTTAATTGTATATCCGTAATTTAAGGATAATCAAGGAAATTCCCAGATTTCATTAATTTACAAGGCTTCAAATAAGATCTTCCCAGTCTTTGGGCAGTTGTTTCCAAAATTTCACTCCATTCTTTATATTTTTCCTTTCCTAGCTCAAAGGTATTTTCTTTTCGGTGATCGGCTTCAGAATCTACCCTATTTATTATGCCATATCCTTTAATAACGCCATCTTCAATCAATCTACATCCTTCATTCATCCTTATAGCCATTGCAAGTTCCCTATTCCTATTTTCCTTTAAAAACTCTTTTGTTTTGTCATCAACCATTACTTCCTTAATTATTGGTCCGTTTTCATCCCAATCAAAAAAGCCCTTTCCTGTCTTCCTTCCCAAATTGCCGTTCTTAAAAAGTTCCGTAATGACTT
>JAEOTL010000176.1 GCA_016839845.1 Promethearchaeota archaeon | reverse complement strand
TCGGGGCAAAGAGCCGTTATTAGAGGTAAGGAAACAAGAGGATACAAAGCTTGGAAGGAAAAATTAGGAGTTAAATAGGCAAAATACTTACTTTTTTTTTATTTCTTATTTTTTTAGATCACATTCACATTGTAAGACTTAATGCTTCAATTTTCAAATAAAAAGAAAAAATAATAATGGATATAGTATATTTTTAAGGTTTTGGTTAACGTCTCATCATCCTAGGATTTCTAAATAAGTCAAGCTCTTGTTTTGGAGGTTTAAAGTCTGAAGTACCCGTGTTTTTCATCTTTTTATACAATCTTTTAATTAGCTTTTCGGCGTCATGCATAAAATTACATATACAGCCAAATAGAATCATATAGACTACAAATGTTTTATCCTTTGCATAAACCTCATCATATATTTCAATTTCAAAGTTTTTCTGAACACGTTGACCGTCCACTCGAGCAATTTTTTGATCTCCGAGGAAGATATTATAATTTCTCCCAGGTCCTACTACTCCTTTAGCGAGTACCATCTGGAGTTTATCGTCTTTTTGTTCTGGAATCAATGGCCATATCCATCTGGTTCCTGCCAATCTCCAACTCCGTACTACCCTTACAAGATTAAGTGTTTTAGGAATCTGCATAAAGAATACAGGTGCATGGTGTTTAATCTCAAAGCTTTGAATCAATGAATGAGTTCCACTTAATTCCATCCCACCTTTGAAATTTCCACCCTTAGGTGAACCATCCATAGATTCCTCCATAATTGTAAAAATCCTACAGACAAGTCTCTTTTTTTCATCAGGATTTTCTTCCCAATCATCCTTGCTAAAGCCAATGATATATTTCTTCTTATCATCTATCTCAACGACACCTTCAATATCGAAGTTCTTAGAAAAATAACGGGTTTTTGCCTGATATTTGAGTTGTTGGTGGATTCCTAATTCCTCATCATGTAATCGTGTGCGCCAAAAGTTGACTTTCATCTTCTTAAAAACCATTCTTTTAACTTTTGTAGGCTGAACGGGAGCGGTTTCTTTTTTGGCGGGCGCTTTTGGTTTCTTCGCCGCCTTTTTAACTGATTCTTTAGGCGTTGATTCTTCTTTTGCAGCTTTTTTTGCCATATCAATCACATGGTAAATAATAATTTTAAATTTAGTGATGTGTTAACTTAATTTTCAATAAGATTCCTTATAATTTTTACTTTAAACCATTAATAAATAGATCGAATTTTCTCGGGTGAATTAACTTTACAAATTAGAAATAATAATTATAATCAGTAAATTCATGGAATCAGAGCGAATTATGACTATTTTAGATCAAATGTTACTTCACATTTGTCAGAATCACAGAATTTTTCCCCGATTTCTCTGTCTTGCGTGTCATCTAAAGACATGGGAGTGATCTTAGCAATCATTTCCTCATACTGCTCTTTGGTGATTTCTTCATAGGGGGCTTGTTTATATCCGTGTTCTTTTATTGGGAGGAAACTCGCACTCTTTAGTTTATCTTCATAGCATTCAAGCACATGCTTTACTTGATCTGCTTCGTTTTGTCTGAAAGTAATCGTAATCGATACTTGGTTATCTGACCATAACTTTTGGTATGCTGCTGCGTTTTCTGCTTGTTCCCAAATAGAAACCTCATTTTTTGAGCGATCGAAATATTTTTCATGGATAGGGAATTCAGCACAGACAGTATTCGGAGAATACAAATCATCTTCAATTTTATATCCCGCATTTCTTATAGGTTCAATTAAATCGGAGTTCTTTGAAAGTCGTATTCTTCTGATGTAATATTCTGAATGTGGATAGTGAATTCCTGGAGGGACGCCTGGCAATAAACTTACCGTACCACTAGGCTTAACAGTCGTGATTTTGATACTTTTTGGAATGCAAAGCCAATCAGAATAATCATTATCTAATTCTCGTAAATATTTATATGCTTTATCGCACCACTCGAGTATTCTTCGTCTCCCATGCTTGACAAAAGCCTCAATAATTCCTGTCTGGGATATACCCATCCTCCGATTTTTAAGCATTACAGCATTAGTTTCTTGCCAATGGGTATTTACTAATGTTACAGATTTTGAATACAGATATGCGTACTTTAATGTTTCCTGAAACTCTTCATAGCTTTCATGTCGAGAGGGAAAGGTTTCGACAAGACAGCAGAGTTCAAAGGATTCTAATGTCTGTTCTCCACAGGGATTCACTCCAGCAGCTTTTTTGTCTTTATAGTCGGGAGGGTCTCCCATTCTAGAATATGACTGAGCATTATCGAGCCAGAAAATACCAGGTTCTCCATTCACAGCAATTTGTTTCGCGATGAATGAATAATCTAATCCTTTAACAGCAAAAATAGAATTGTTACTTGCCCATCTGTGAGAATATAAAGCTTCTTCATCTTGTTTTGACGTAACAAAGTCTAAGTCAGTCGGATCCCCTAAAGCGATTTCAGCACTACGTCGAACATTACCAGCCACAACACACTTTCCAATATGGTTCATTATGTCAAGAATATCTACAGATTTAATCAGCTGATCTATTCTTTTTTCAAGGATTTTTTGGATTTCTTCATACATTTCTTTCAATGGACCTGGACCTGAGGCAATACCACCGAAACCGCGAATAGGTTCGCCAGCAGGTCGAATCTTGCTAAAATCAAAAGTCGGAACTTTATTACCGAGAAAAAAGGCTTCAAGAAGAAATTTTAAGCCCTCAACCCAACCTTCTCGTGAATCTTCAACTTCAAAATCAAGATTTCCTTCCTGTGGTTTTAAGATTTTTATTTTTCCTGCGCCTTTTGTATCAAATCCTACACCCACTCCTAACATTAGTGCGTCCATAACGAATTCAAACGCTTTAGAATACTTTAAATTAATGTCTTCTGTAGATGCGAATCCACAATTGTTCAAAGACATCGAACCATGACGCGCGATGAATTCTGTCCCCATCATCCATAAACCTCGACCTGGTGGGGAAAATTTAAAATCCCAGATCTTTTGAAACATTATTTGAGCACTTTTTTGGGCTTTCTCATCATTCCAAGGAAGGCTCAGTTTTACTTGGTGCTCTTTTTGAATTGAATAACATCCTTCAACAACTCTTCTAAGCGTCTCCCAAAATTCTTCCTTACGATTCTCATCCTCGATGATACGTGCATACGTGCGTTTATAGGTTATGTACCCGATAGGACCCCAATCTGGTTGTTTTCCTTTGAACTGATTTAAAAATTCTTCGTCTAATTTAAATCCAATACTGTCTAAAATAATTCCACGAGCAAATAAGTTCCTATACTTATATAATCCCCGCTGGGTTAACTCAACGCAAACTAATTCACGAACGTAATTTGTAGTTATTTCTTTAAGACCTAAGCCAATTATAGTTCTAATGACATTTTCTGCTACTTCTTCAGCAATACGCATATCTAACCCTGTTTCCTTATTTAAGACTAGAGCAACACTATCAGCTTCAAATTTCTTCTTTTCACCCTTGGAATTAATTACATGTTTAGGGTATAAATCTGTTAACGAAAACGAATTATCAGTCATGGTAATCATCCATTTTTATAGGAAAAATTAATGTGGGAATTTTATCGGCTCTATTTTCAAATCTTTAAATTAAGTGCCTTAACCGTTTCTATAATTTAATTGTTTCTTCTAATATAAAATTATTGCGAGATTGTTATTAAAGTATTGATTAACATCTCTATTATTTGGAAAATGACAATTATGTAAATCCATGGAATATACACAATCTTGTAAATATATCTTTATTGGTTTTAATCTAAAATTCAATGGTTATTTTTTGTCGATGCATTATCTTATTATTTCTATTATTTTTTCTAACTATATAAAAAGAAAAAGAGGTCAAAATTATTAAATCAAAATAAAATATGATTATATAGAATTTTAGATTTATATTTCTATGAAAGAGATAAAGTTAGCACATATGATTAAAAGCTAACTATTTATTGAAAGAATAAGCTGTATTCGATGCGTAAGGATAAAATAAAATTAACTGAATAATCTATTCTGTTTTTATTATGAAAATTGGGTATCCCTGTATAAATTTAAGCCTAAATTGCAGAAGCAGTAGAACATTTCGATTAAGAAATTATTCTGAAAATAAGTTAATAGAAATAATTAAAAATAATTTAGACTGCTTAAAAAAAATTTTAGAATTTAATCATGATAATAAAATATTATTTTTTAGAATTACTTCTGATTTAATTCCCTTTGCTTCTCATCCAATTATGACTTTTAATTGGCAAGATTATTTTAAATCAGAATTCAAAGAAATTGGTTCATATATACAAGAAAAGAATATGAGAATATCGTTGCACCCCGGTCAATATACAGTACTTAACTCAAAAAATGAAAAAGTTGTAGAAAACAGCATAAAAGAATTAGAATTTCACACAGAATTACTGGGATTATTAGGGTTAAATACAACCGCAAAAGTAGTAACCCATGTAGGGGGTGTTTATGGTGATAAGAAGAATAGCATTAGGAGATTTATTACAAGATATAAAGAACTTACCGATAATATTAAGAAACATTATGTTATTGAAAATGATGATAAAAGTTATTGTTTAAGTGACGCACTTGTAATTAATGAATCAACGGGAATCCCTATTATTTTAGATTCCTTTCACCATTCTTGTTATAACCAAGGAGAATCAATTCTCGAAGCAATTGTAAAAACAAATAATGTATGGAAAGAGTATGATGGTTTACCAATTATCCACTATAGCACCGCAAATCCAACTAAGGGTAAATTTACCCATGCAGAAGCTATCGATATGAACCATTTTAAACGGTTTATAAGGAGAACAGAAAAATATAATTTTGATATAATGCTCGAAATTAAGAATAAGGAGAAGAGTGCTTTATTGGCAGTAAAAAGTATATTGAAAGATAAAAGGTTTAATCAAAATAAAATATGATTATATAGAATTTTAGATTAATCATAACTATGACGGTAATAAAACTTGCCCAAATGAGTGAGGAAGAAATAACTATAGCCATTAATTCTCTTAATATATGCAGAATTGCTTTTATTGATGGTAATTTTCCCTACATTTCACCATTCCAATATGTGTGCATAAATGATAAAATGTTCTTCCATTTCACTGATTACGGTAAAAAAAAGAAAATACTTGAAAAAAATTCAAATGTATGTGTCTCAATTGAAAAGTTCGAAACTGATTTGAGTAAATATTATTTTATTTCAATACAGGGGACACTTAGATTAGTGGAAGATAACCAACTTAAAAATGATGCTATGAGGAAGATGGCTGAATTAGCAAGAAAAAATTATTCAAAAACTTTTCTAATGGCCCATGGTTTTGGAAAAGAAGAAGACTGGAAAATTTTGATGTCTGAAGATCAAATTATTTATACCTTAGAAGTTGTTAATAATCCTATTGGGCTAAAATCTACATAATAATCAATCTTGTTATTGGCTAAATTTAATATATCTAAGATAAATTACTTGGTTTTGAAATGTTTTTCCACTTAAGCAAGAGTTTTCAAGATTAAATTGGTCTAATAATGATTAATTTAGTCAAGTTTTTATTACATATAATGGCCGTTTTTTCAAAATACCTTTAGCATTTTTCCCTTTCCTTACATTATCCAATATTTTTGAGCGAGTTGCTAAAAAGTCTACGGGATTTTCATCAATCAATTGAATATCGATTCTTTGATCTGAGAGGGCTTTTTTAAACTTCTCATCTTTAGTACATTTCAACAAATTCTTTTTATAATTTTTTAGATTTGAGCATTCCTTCAGTTCATTTGTAAGAAGAATTAACCTCCATCGCTTTCCTCCATCTTTTCCCTCTTCAATCAACAATATAGAATCGAAGTCTAAATCACACTTACTTATTAAACAATTAAGTATATATATTTACCGAGAATTAACGCATTCTCTAAAACGATTGCAGATTCTAGTAACGTTGATAAACTGATAAAAAAGTTAGAACCCCATATTAATGATACCAGAAGCTCTACTCCTTGTGCATGTCTCTATCTTTATTAGGAACCTGATCAGACATTTTTATTCCCCCTCTTCAAAAAAATAAAAACTTAAGTAAGAATTTGTTATCGAAAATATATAAATTTGTTATTTTTTTTTGTCAAAATTGTAAAAAATATTCATAAATTATAGTCATATCTGAAAAAATATGATAATATTCTAAAGAATAGGGATTATAATTACTAACTTCCTCCATGATTAACCAATATTTCTTCCTTTTTTCACTTATCCTAAGGTTTTTAATCTCAAAATTGTTAAATAAACCCAAAGATGAGATAAAAAAAATGTGGTAATTCTAAATTCCGAAGGATTTTACTATGGAAAACATAAAAAAATCGGAAATTGAACAGATCCAAGCACCTTCCGCAAATAACCTTGTAAAGGAAGAAATTGATTTGCAATTACACTATTGGCTCCCAGTTTTCTTCATAATTTACTTCGTTTCATTCCTGTTGCCTGCGGTGCTTTTTACTTTATATATCATGCTTCTATATCTTCCATATTTCTTAGAGATACGTGATTTTTCCGTTCTCTTTACAAATCCTCAGTCACTCATCAGTTCTTTAATGATGCCAGTAGTTATAATTGTGAGTTATCTTATTCACTTACTCTTCGTTGCATTGATTACTCGTGGATTCTGGAATTTCGCGGAGAAGAGATCCCCTTCAAAATCAGGCATTATCCCCCGTAATATTCCGAGTAAAACTTTGAATTATTATCACTTTCGTAGTTTCATAATTAAATACCCTAAGAACGCCTTTTCTAGAGGACCCTTTCCATGGTTGCTAAAATGGATGTATAACTTCACAGGATCTAATAAGATTGGGAAGGGATCATTTCTTGAAGAGCAAGTTGCGGGAGATCGATTTATAGAAATTGGAGAAAATTCTTATCTCGGTACTAATATCGGTGTGACCTCACACGCGGTAGAGGGTATCTTCGGTAACATCTCAATTGCTAAAATAAAAATCGGCAGTAACTTTACTGCAGCTGGTTTTGATATTATCGGTCCTGGTGTTGAGACAGGTGATAATTCGTGGTGGCTCCCTATGACAGGAACGACAAAATACAATGTAATGAAAGGTAACAGCTTCTACTTCGGGACGCCCCTCAGGAAAATATTCAAAAAGAAGCTTATGGAATATTTACAGATTACTGCTGAAGACTTGAAAAAACATGAAGACTTAAATAAAAAATTGAGTAATTCTAAAAATCCTGAAAAACAATCCGAGGAGGAATGATGATATTGAGTGAAAAAACTAACGGTGATGACAAGGTTGATTACACCATCGATTTCGTAACAAGCAGTGTAGTAAACAAAATAAGCATTAAATTTATCTTTCTTTATATTCCTATTCTATGGGTCGCAGGGTACATGGCTGTCGCACTATTTTTTGATGTATCACGCTATATCCCTTGGCATATTAATATGCTTTTCTTTCCTATATGGCTGTTTATTTTATATTTTATTTTCATCTTTGGAATCGCCATCATTTCTAAAGCGTTTCTTTTGATGATTAATATGATCCATAAACCTAAGGAAGGTGTGTTTAAAGCTATAAAGGGGGACCAAGATTTTGAATTCTGGAGATTACGAGTGGAATTGAAAAAATTAGTTTTTTGGGTTATGAATAATGGACCATTACCCTGGGTCGTCATGTGGGGATTTAGATGGATGGGAATTCAAGTAGACTTTTCCAGTCATATGCAAGACGCTTGGTCAGACGAAGGATTCATTGTATTTGGCCGTAATATAACCATCGGTCAAGGTGCTGTTATTATGAGCTCAATGGTCATAGGACAGTATTTAATCATAAAAAAAGTAATTCTTGGAGATCACTCCCTAGTAGGTGGGGTGGCAAAGATTGCTCCGGGCACGGTGATCGGCAGGGAAGCAGTAGTGGGAGCGTTTACTACTACCATCCCCAATCAAGAGATTGAACCCGCCTGGATATATTTTGGCCCTCAATTTGCTCGTAAACTTAAACCAAATAAATACGCTGAACAGAGACGAGATGTAATTATTCGAAAAGATGTCGATGAAGAATTAAAGTATGAAGTGAGACAAGAAGTCAACATTGACGAAGATAAGAAAGATTTGTTAAATAATAAAGAAGGGGACTGAATCGCATGTCAACACCAGCCAGTTTAAAAGTGGGGCCTCATACGACCCTAGTGTTAGTAAAAAAAAGGTATCTAATATTCTACGTTATTCTCATTTGGATTAGTCTTTTTACAATCCAGTTTGAGTTCTGGTGGTTCTGGGGGCTTTATAACGAGAAATTTATACACTTTGTTCTTTTTCTACCCTTATTACTCTTTTTTATGTATTTGTCAGCGATATTGATATCATTGATTTTTGCTAAAATTCTACTCATAATCGTTAATTTAATTCATAAGCCACGAGAGGGAGTATTTCTTAGAGATCGTTCTGACAGGGATTATCGATATTGGAGTTTGAGAAGTGTAATTAAAAAGTGGCCATTATGGATATCTCATAAATTTCCTTTTCCTTTTATGGATAATATCTGTTTGAAAGTGTTTGGTGTAAAAACCAAGTTTTCTTCCTCTTTGTTTGAAGGTTTTATCGATACTGAATTCATAGAATTCGGTAAAAACATTGCGATTGGCCAGGGTGCTATTGTTCAATCAGCTATCATCGTAGGAAATTTGTTAATTATAAGAAAAACTATTATAGATGATAACGTGGTAATAGGTGTTCATAGCGTAGTTATGCCAGGTTCTCACTTGAGGGAAAATAGTATTTTGGCGGGAAATTCACTCACCACCGTTGGATTTCAGGGGGAAAAAGGTTGGATTTATATCGGGGCTCCAGCTAAAAAATTCAAGAAAAATGTCTTCTTTGAAGAGGATCTTGAAGAGATAATAGAAAATCAAGCTCAAAAGGAGATAAAAACAGAATTCAAGGTAGAAGATCTATATACAATGCGTAAAGATAAAGAAGCAAAAAATGATAATTCCGATAACAATTAATTCTACCCTCGGGAAGGAAGGAAACAAATCCTAATTAATTTTTTATAAATAATTTTAATAAACCAGATTTGCTTTTTCCCAATTTTGTATAAGATTTTTATATTTCTTTAAAGGTAGAATTATAATCTCTCTTTCTGTTTTTTTAAGCAGAAATAAAATTAATTATTGGTAAAAAAAAATGACTGAAACTGAAGAAACTTTATTATTAGAACACCATGAAAAAATAGCTAAAGAAACGTTTAATAAAACTTGGGATTTCATTGACATGAGTGACCGTACTACAGAAGATGATTTAAATATGATTCACGCAGCTCACACCTCCGCATATCATTGGAATGTTTTAGTGAGTGAAGGTAAGGGTACACCTCTGAATCTCCAGAGAGGTGAGTGGTTGCTATCACATGTGTACACCATTCTAGAAAGAGGAGAACCTGCACTTTACCATGCTAAAATTTGCTTAGATATAACAAAAAAAAAAAATATAGGAGATTTTGATTTAGCATTTGCATATGAATCTATAGCACGATCTTCGGCATTATTAAAGAACAAAACAGATTTTGAGAAATTTTTTGATCTAGCAAATGAGGCAGCAGAGAAAATAGAAAGTAAGGATGATAAAGATTACTTTTTAGGGGAACTCAATAGTGGAAATTGGTTTGGATTAATCTAATATCTTTTTTCTTTTTTTCTTCAAATTTTACTGAAAGTTTAAATTTGATAATATCATACTTGTTTGTCAAAGCAACCTTTGAAAGGCGAAATATTAATGGAAAAAAGAGAGAAAAATGTCATAACAGGAGTTATTGTAGCTGTCATAGGATTAATTATGATCCTCTATTCTTTGAATGTCCTCATCATGTTGTTCTTTGCTCCCTTTTTCTTCTTCATGACCCCATTTGGCTATTTGTATTTGAATATATTCATTATCGCTTTTACTTCATTTGCATATGCATACTTTATGATTAATCCTGTGAAAACACATAAAGGGAGAAATAGGCTTGCCAAAATTGTTTTAGTGGTTGGGATCGTATTATTAATCTTTCCGATAATTGGAATGTTTTTAGAAATCTATTATAGCTCTGCTTATTTTGGATTTTCATTTTATATCTTAGGATTTTTTGTTCCATATCTTATTGTAATGATACCAGGCTTTGCTTTAACCATTCACGGTTATTTCTGGCGTAAGGAGACCAGAGGAGATCCCAATGAATATGTAGCATAAAGAGAACGAGAAAGAATTAATCTACAATCTAAAATCCTTTTTTTTTACAACTATTTTTCTGATCAACGAATTTTTTAGAATGAAAGTCTTACTTATAATATAGAAATGTAAATTATTAATATGTAAGTGCGTTGATACTGAATTAATGGATGACTTAAAGACCGAAACAAATGATGATGACTCAGAAAATGACACAGTAAAAGAAGAGATTAAATTTCAATACTTTTGGTATCTTTTTGTGTTTTTTTCAATATACATGGCATCATTAGTGGTCCCTGCGATAATATTCATGGTATATATGATTTTCTTCTTCTTACCCTTCTTTCTAGAAACTTCTAACTTTGTTTCCCTTTTTATAGAGTTTAAGCCCTTAATTGCTTTTTTATCAATGCCATTGGTCATTATTGGATGCTATCTTGTTCGGTTATTCCTCATTGCTTTAGTAACTCGCGGATTCTGGAAGCTAACGGAAAGGAAATCTCCTACCAAAGAGGGGATTATCCCTAGGAATTTTCCGAGTAGAATATTAAATTATTATCATATTAGATCATTTCTCCTGAAATACCCCAAGAATTCATTTTCCAAGGGAATATTTCCTTGGGTATTACCATGGTTCTATAACTTTGTAAAGTCTAACCAGATCGGGAAAGGAACCACCTTGGAAGAATCCGCCGGGGGTGATAAGTTTTTAGAAATAGGCCAGAACTTCTATATGGGAGTCAGTTCAATTCTTAGTAGTCATTTAGTTGATGGAGTATTTGGGAATATTAACTATTTTAAGATTAAAGTAGGAGATGATGTAACTGCGGCTGCCAAAAACCTAATTGGTCCAGGTACTGAAATTAATAATGGTTCTCAACTTTTACCACTCGCATCAACAGGAAAGCATAGTGTACTAAGGGGAAAAGGGTACTACTTTTCAGAAGGAGCGAAACCTCTCCGAAAAATCTTTAAAAGAAAAATAAAAAGTCACGTAAGAATTGATCCTAAAACACTTGAGCCTCTTTCAGAGGAGGAGCAATTGTCTCTTTCACTTGAACCCGAAACAGAGAGTGAAGAAGAGAAAAAAGATTTGTCTCTTAATATTACAACAAGTAGTGCAATCTCAAGAGTTAATATAAAATTTTTAGCTGTATATCTGCCTATATTCTGGCTTTCTGGAATGTTAGTTGGTATCATGTTTTATACTTTTACCCATTTTGTTCGACAATGGGCTGTAATGGCCTTTTTTCTGCCGTTATTAATATTTCTGATGTGGTTTGTCTTTATCTTTAGCTGTTTTTTCTTTAGTAAATTATTCTTGATTTTAGTCAATATGATTCATAAACCCAAAGAAGGGATTTTTAAGGCTGAAATTGGGGATAAAGATTTCGAATTTTGGATGCTCCGGACGGAGATAACAAAAATAGTATTTTGGTTAATGCGGAATTGGCCTCTTCCTTGGGTCGACATCTTAGCTTTTAAATGGTTTGGAATCAAAATGAGTGTTACTAGCTCATTATATGATTCGTGGTGCGACGGGGAATTCATTCAGTTTGGGAGAAAAAACCTTGTTGGTCAAGGTGCGAATATTATGTCATCTATGGTCATTGGGAAATACCTTGTAATTAAAAAAGTGATATTTGATGATTACGTCCTTATTGGCGCCATGACGACGGTTGCCCCGGGTACAATAGTCGGCAAAGAGACATTAATGGGCGCCATATCGAATACAGTTTATGATCAAGTCTTAGAACCAGGATGGGTATATCTAGGAATTCCAATGACAAAATATAAGCCTAATAAGTATGCAGAATCACGGAGAGATATAATATCTAAGAAGGATGTTGATGATAAGAAGAGATTTGACATCGAACATGAGGCGAATATAGAAGAAAATAATTCGAAATGAATGCGCAATTATCTCCTATATATCTAAGTTTAATTGATTCTTAAGGTAATTTTGAACGTTTTTACATGTTTTTTCAAAAGTTTCTTTATCTCGATAGAAAAGGTTTGTCCTGGGGCAATCGCTATCTAAAGTACAATTTTTTTCTTGGAAATCATAGATCATCGGATAAAACCTGCATCCATTTGGACGGTACTCGTAGATCTTGCACAATTTTGAAACCGGTTCAAAAAAGGTGCAACGACCATCAATATTTCTTAACTCAGAATAGCCGAATTCATTTTCTATTGTAAAATCATACTTCCTTAGACCAGTGGAATCATTTTTTAAAATCATATCAATATCTGATCGAGAAACTATCATTTCTGTCTCTAGGCAACACTTCCCGCAGTTTTCGCACTTCTTATTCATGAGAAATCTTCATTTCTACCTAAGATTAATAAAATTAAAAGGAAAATAATATCTATTAGAGTATTATAATGATCAATTGCTTTTTAACAAAATAAAATTTATAGTAAATAATCCAGAATTTACCGTTAAAAATGACCGACGCAGAAGGCAAAGAGAGTCAGTCCGAGCCAAACGATACTGAAAATGAAGTTATTAAGGAAGAGATGAGCCTTCAGTATCATCTGTATATTTCACTGTTCATTCTCATTTTTTATTGTTCATGGATACTTCCTGGTGTTTTCTTCTTTTTATACTTGCTCCAAGTCTTTCTCCTCTATGTACTCGAAACTTCAAATTTTTTCGCTCTTTTTACTCAGGTACGACCTTTAATAGCTTTTCTCTCTATGCCCTTAGTACTTATTGGGTGTTATTTATTACATCTTTTCTTGATAGCTCTTGTAACACGTATTATATGGAAAATAACTGAAAAAATCTCTCCTTCAAAAGAGGGAATAATCCCGAGAAATATACGAAGTAAAGCTGCAAATTACTACCATATAAGGAGTTTCTTAATTAAATACGGAAAGAATTCCTTTTCAAAAGGAGTTTTTACCTGGTTAAGTAATTGGTTCGGCCGGTTTTTAGGAGCGAGTAAAATAGGGAAGGGAACAACCTTAGAAGAATCTGTAGCTAATGATAAATTTTTTGACATCGGTAATAACTGTTATCTCGGAGTATGTGCAGCCTTGGGGACACATGTGGTCGAAGGAATCTTCGGGAATATTTCGTATTTCAATATTAAGGTTGGTGATAATGTTACTGCCTCTACATTAAACCTTATTGGTCCCGGATCTGAAGTTCGTGAAAATTCTTTTATCCTCCCGATGGGTAGTGCGACAAAGCACACTATAATCGGAAAACCAGACACAACTAATTATTATTGGGGTCTCCCTGTAAGACGAATCTTTAGAAGAAAAATAATGAAATATTTACAGGTTACACCAAAAGATTTAGAGAGAAATGAGAATATTGAGGGATACAGGGATAAAAAACTATTAAAAAGATTAAAAGAGGAGGAAGGATCTAGAACTTATCCCCCAATTGAAGAGCCTCTGATCAATGAAGAAGAGGAGAAAATTGATGTAGACAAGTTAACAGAAAAGGATTTAATCATAGATGTGGCCACAAGTTCTGCAATCAGCAGGGTTAACATCAAATTTTTAGCAGTCTATATTCCAATTTTTTGGTTGTCAGGAATGATAGTAACTATTTTTTGGTATTGGTTTCTCTCTGATGGGAATTGGGACGTTATTTTAATTTTTCTGCCACTTACAATCTTTGGTTCTATCTATTTTTTTATTTTTGCTTGTATGCTTTTTAGCAAGTTATTCTTAATCCTCATAAATTTAATCCATAAACCCAAGGAAGGTGTGTTTAAAGCTGAGATTGGGGATAAAGATTTCGAATTCTGGATGATGCGAACTGAATTAAAGAAAATTAGTTTATGGTTTATGCGAAATTCACCATTTCCTTGGCTAGATGTACTTGTTTTTAAGCTCTTCGGTGTGGATATGGATACTTCCAGTCATCTGAATGATACATGGTGCGATGGTGAATTCATCAAATTTGGCAGGAAAAACCTTATCGGTCAAGCTACAACAATCATGTCTTCGATGGTGATAGGTAAATATCTAATTATACGCAGAGTTGTTTTTGATGATTATGTCATGATTGGAACTCATACTACGATTGTACCTGGTACAATCATAGGTAAAGAAACCATGGTGGGTGCCATATGTACCACTACTTATAACCAAGTTCTTGAACCAGGATGGATTTACGCAGGGATGCCTGTTACTAAACTGAGATCCAATAAATTGGCTGAATCTAGCAGAGAAATCCTTATGAAGAAAGATTCTGATGAGGGAGTAAAGTTTGAGGTTGAGCATGAAGTAAATATAGATGAAGATAAAAAAGATTTAATTAAAGCTGAAAAAGAGGTAAAAGAATCATGAGTGTTCCTAATACGATGCGAGTTGGTCCGTTCACTCCAACAGTTTTAGTGAAAAAGAGATATTTAATCTTTTATTTTTTCCTAATATGGGCGAGTATTCTGCCGCTTCTCTTGGAATTATGGCTCTATTGGCGTTTTTTATGGTACCTCCCAAGCCCAGTCCATTTTTACACGTATCTTCCACTACTTGCTGTTATAATGTATCTTACAATTGTGGTTTCTGCAATCATTTTTGCTAAGATCTTATTATTGATAGTTAATGCAATTCACAAGCCAAAAGAGGGAGTTTTTTTGAGAATTCCCGCAGATAAAGATTATCGATATTGGAGTATCCGAAATACAATAAAAAGATGGCCAGTATGGCTAGCGCATCGGTTTCCCTTTCCAGGTTTTTTAGATAATGTATGCTTTAAGGCGTTCGGAGTAAAAACTAAGATTTCAAACTCTCTTTTTGAAGGGTGGGTGGATACGGAGTTTATTGAATTTGGAAAAGATGTTGTAGTTGGACAGGGAGCGATTGTTCAGTCATCCGTGATCGTGGGTAATCTACTTATCATAAGGAAAACAGTTATTGAAGATGATGTAAGAATTGGTTCCCACTCAATTGTTATGCCAGGAACGCATATAGGACATAACTGTATCTTAGCTGCTAATAGTGTAACTACCGTAGGCCAGGTGTTGGAGAATGGATGGATATATCTAGGGTTACCTGCGGCTAAATTTAAAAGGAACTATTTTTTTGAGGATGGTCTTGAGAATAAATTAGGTCAAGTAGGAGATGTCGAGGCATTAAGGGAAAAATATGAGGAAAGTTATATTAAACGACACGATGCGCTTACCCATAAAGAACGTAAAGAACTTAAACGTGAATTGAAAGAAAAGGAAAAGAAACGGTTCACTACCGAAGAGATAGATGATGAAGATGATGGATTTAACATATAATTTATGCAAAATAAGTCAACGAAAACAGTACAAAAACTACAAATAAAGCAATACTGAAAAGAAACGTTAGGCGTAGAATTTTTTTACCCTTATACAAATTTTCGACGATATCTCTTTGTTGCTTTCTTTTTATTTCTAAATCAGGATTTATGTTATCGTATTTTTGGTCCAAATTTCTAATCATCAGCCCTAAATTACCTGCTCTGGCTGATCTTGCTATTATATTAGTTGCTGCATGTTGACTCCTTTTTTTAGATAATTGGTAAAGGAATATAAAATTCGGAAGAAAGAGAAGACCTAACCATGGAATCATTATAAATGCAGGAAATATAAAGAAGATGCTATTAATCATTAGCCCGTAGCAATAATAAATATAAAATGGATTGTTACTGGCTAACGAGCTTAGCGCAAATACAATTAAGACACCTGAGATAAAAATCCCTATAATAGAGATGAAAACATTTTCATAGAAAAATAACATTGGAATTATGATTATCATAAAATTCATAACCGCAACAATAACATCGAGATAATTTATCAATCCCGGTTTAAACTTCCCATTGGTTTCATTTTTCATAATAAATATCAACTAAAGTTAGACTAGTGAGAATTGGATTAATTTTTCTAATATATTATGATGGGTTAAATAATTTAAATGTATGGTGCTGAATGCTACCATATACCATTTTCTAAATAAAATTTCACAGTAGGAAATTGGTAGAAAAAAAACCT
This sequence comes from Promethearchaeota archaeon, assembly GCA_016839845.1. The sequence goes on along the minus strand of JAEOTL010000176.1, from coordinate 7,307 downwards.
TAGAAGATATTCAATAAAATAAAATTAGTTAAAACTGATACTCTTGATTTTTTATTTTCTCATATATCTCTTTTGTAAGGGGTGTGTATACGGACTGGTTTGGAAGCATGATAAATAAAGGATCTTCGATATTATGAGGATTAAATCCTTCTTCTTTAAGTTCGACCTTTTTAAATTTGAAAGTATGAGTTATAGAGAGACCTGTCTTAAACCTAAGCAAAATTGGGATGGCATAAGGAGCAAGATTGTCATTTAAAAGCTTTGCTAATCCTTCAAAATCGAAGTCACTTACACTGGAAGTTGGGACAATCGCTGTCATCCCAGCTCGTCCATCTGTTAGTGGGATCTTCACTCCATATACCGATGCCATCGAAACGTGGTCAAACACATTAAACACTTGTTCTACTTCAGTCGTGGAGACATTATGTCCCTTCCATCGAAAAGTATCACCGAGACGATCTATAAATTGAGCATGATTGCATCCTTGATCTCGCATTAAATCCCCGGTGTTAAACCATGTATCTCCTTCTTTAAAGACGTTGTGATAAAGTTTTGCTTCAGTTGCATTCTTATCAGTATACCCGATAAATTCGCTTCCTTCAGCGCTTTCAAACAGAAGTAAACCAACTCCACCAGAACCCACTTTTTCCATAAAGCCATTCTGGTTCCTGATGGGTTTATCCTCTTCATGATTATATTGTACGAGTGCGTAACTACCAGATGTGTATCCACAGGTTAAATCAAAGTTTAGTATATTCGCAAACGCACCATTCCCCTCTGAAGACCCATAAAATTCCCCTATTCGTTCAATATCAAACCGTTTTTTAAAATCTAGCCATATTTCTGGGCGTAGACCATTCCCAATAATAGCTCTTACTGGATTGTCTGCATCATCTGGTTTGGGGGGCTGATTCATTAAATATCGACATATCTCTCCAACATAATTAAAACCTGTAGCATTAAATTTACGAATGTCGTCCCAAAATTGATGAGCGCTGAATTTTCGAGCTAATGCTAATGCTCCGCCGTTGACATATGTTGATGACCAGCCTGTCATTAAAGCGGTACCATGAAAGAAGGGAAGTGGGATATAAATGGTATCATCGGCGGTAAATTCTGAGACCAAACTACCAAAAAGATATCCCCCCCCGACTACCCTGTTGTGCGTTAATAAAGCGGCTTTGGGCAGTCCAGTTGTGCCAGATGTGAAAATATAAGCGATAATATCTTGACCCCCAATATCTTTAGTATTTGTGGGATTTTCAATGCTAAAGTCCTCAATGATTTTTGGGAGTTCAATAAAACCGTTAGGTGTTTCAATGTTTCCTTCATCAGGAATAAAACATAACTGTTCGGCATCTGATAAATCGAGGTCAGATCTGACTTTACTAAAGGCATCAAAACATTCTTCCCCAACAATAACGATCTTGCCGGATGTCAGATTTAAACTATGCACTAAAGTTCTCTTTCGTAGATCAGTATTTATCAATGATGATATAATTCCCAATTTCGCATTGGCAGTATAAACCAAAAGGAATTCAACACGATTCTTTATTAAAACCTTCGAAACATCCCCTTTTTTTAGTCCTAAGGATGTAAAATAATTAGCATACTGATTCACTTTCTCATTAAACTGTTTATGTGTAAGAGTAGTATCTTCGAATTTGATCGCAGGATTATTGGGAAATTTTTGAGCATTCTGCTCCAGAACTCCGCCCCAGGAAAGTGGATTATCTTCACCTCTATTTGTAAGTTCTTGGACTAACGGACCATTTTTTTTAGCCCATTCCAGCATTCTCTTATTAAATTCTGGAACATCGATAAGATTTGGATCAGTCGTTTTTTCTAATTCTGACATGCAAGCCCCTATTTCAAATTATAAATTATTAATATTTAGAATGTTATTCTAAAAAAAATATATTACAATTATATGATTTTTGCGAATTATAAATCTTGCAATTTATTGAAAAAAAATCTCTATCTTTTAAGGAATATTTTTTATTTTAAAACAAAATACATCCTTCTGTTATTCTTTCCTTTGTTGACGGTTTTGATCACTTCAATTTTCCCGATTTCACTAAGATTATTCACATGAGTACCACCATCAACTTGCGTATCAATGGATCCTATTTTAACAATACGAAATTCACTGATATTTTTAGGCAGTCCAACTGCTAAACGAGCAAGTTCTGGTTTTCCTAATACTTCTTCACGTGACATATATTCTACTGCTATGGGGGCATCTTGTTCAATATAATTATTCGCTTCCTCAACATAAGCTCGTAACTTTTCTGGTGAATAATCGATCATTGAGAAATCCATCCTAGCCTTATCCATCTCGATTTGGTTTCCAGTTATTTTTGCATCAGCTCTATTGTAAAGGATATTGCTAATTAGATGAGACGCAGTATGATGACGCATAAATGTATAGCGACGCTCCCAATCAAGTTCACAAGAAACTTCATCTCCTTCTTTCAATCCGGGCTTATCTACTTCGTGGCTGATATTCCCCGAAAACTTACCAACATACACAACCCTATATTTCTCGTTTCCTTTAATGATAAAACCTTCATCCCATGGTTGTCCTCCACCTTTTGGATAAAAGGCAGAAGTATCAAGAACTATGAATTTTTCATCCGTAACACTGGTTACTGTAGCATTCCAGCTTTTAAGATAGGAATCATCCATATAAAGTGCTCGTGCCATAAAAAGAGAAAAAGTATACGTACTTAAAATGTTACCTTTTAATCGTGTTCATGAATTTTAGAGGGTTTAGCCCCATCGAACAGTTCCAATTTCAAGAAATTCTTTTCTTTATTACAATTTGGACAGAAGTATTTGCCCGGTTCCTTATTTTTATAACTGAAACCACATTCTTTACAAACAGCATAAAATAAAGACATATAACAAGAATAAAATTATATCATTTTTTAATTTTTCAATAAATTAGATTCGCAACCATTTTAAATGGCTTTTTTTATGTACGATCATGAAGCTCATTTGGTTTAGCCCCGCAAAAGGCTTCAAATTTGAAAAACTTCATCTTTTTGGCACAATTAGGGCAAAAATGCATCCCTGGTGCTTTATTATCATAGCTAAATCCACATTCTTTACATACTATCGTACTCATAGTGTAAATATCTTGAATAGAATTTTAATAGGTTCTCGTTTTGATTTGTAAAGAAGCAATACTTAATCTAAACTTTTTATAAGTATTTAATGACGAAACTAAATAAATTAAAAGGATTGTATAATTAATAAAGATCTAACAAAAAAATAACAAATAATTATTATCCAAAAACATTTCTTTGAGTGATTTGAATAAAGTCTGTTGACATAGCAGGGTCAAAATTTGAGCTAAAAGAAGGATTTCTAGATTTAGGTCTTTTAGGTATCAGAGATATTGAGGAAATAATCGGTTTAGAAAAAATAAGTGGATTAAAAAACTTAGAGCTTAGTTCAAATGAAATAAAGGTAATACGGGGATTAAATCATTTAAAAGAGTTAGAAATCTTAAACCTGGGAAGTAATAACATAAGGGAGATAAAAGGGTTAGGAAAATTACAACACCTTGAAGTACTGCATTTAATAAGTAATCAATTAACAGAAATTAAAGGATTAGAAAATTTAACAAATTTAAAGGAATTATATCTTCGAGGAAATAAGATTAAGGAATTGAAAGGCTTAGAAAACCTCACATCGCTTCAGAGATTAGATCTTTCATGGAATAGCATCTCGAAGATTGAAGGTCTTGAAAATCTAAGAGATTTAAAAGTTCTGTGGATCGCGGGAAATCAGCTATTGCAAATTGAAAATCTCGAAAATTTAGTTAATTTGGAGGTTTTAAACATTGCTGGGAATCAGATATTTAGTTTAGAAGGCTTAGAAAATTTGAAAAGTTTAAAGAGTCTCTATGTGAATAACAATGCAGTTCAAGAAATCACAGGCCTTGAAACTCTTGAAAATCTGGAAACATTATGGCTTAATTCAAATCACATTACCGAAATCAAAGGTTTAGAAAATTGTACGGAATTAAAAATATTAAACTTAAAACAAAACGTAATTAACCACATTAAGGGTTTATATCCTCTTACTAGTCTAGAGAATCTTTTTCTTTCCGAAAATAATATTGGGGAGATTAAGGGACTTGAAACTTTAACCAATCTGGAAACCCTCGATATAGGGCAGAATCGTATTGTAATTATTAAGGGTTTAGAATCTCTTGTGAATCTAAAAGATCTCTGGATTGGGGATAATTTAATTCCTCAGAAAATAATCGATCAACTAAGCGGACTCGATTCTGGGGGTTGTGCTAATGACCCATTGAAATTCGTACAATACTGTCTTGTGAACCTTTAATTAATACCTAGTCTGATTTTTCATCCATTTTAACATGATTGTTTTGGGCGTATATAGTTTCTAAATTAGGTAATGCTTCACATTTTAGTTTCTCTATTCTTTCTGATAAACTCATCCTTAATTTGTGTATTTCATTATTTATAACTGATGTTGGGTTAACACAACTATATGCTTCATTAGTTTTAACAACCCAATTGAGCCGTTTTAAATTCCCAAGAGCTTTTTGAATCAGAGTTTTATCAGTTTTCATAACATCACTCAATATCGAGTCACTTACGTGTCCTAAAGACATCAATGTCGTGTAAGTTTTAGTTTCAAAGTCAGAGATGTTTAAAACTTGCATAGCTTCTAGTGTTTTTTCATCGATTGGTGTTATTCTCGTTTTCTTTCTTAATGCTTCCTTTTCAAGTTTTTGGAGATTGATCTCAGGAGAAGTAACTAATTTCTTAGCCTTTATTGCGTTGTTAAAAAGTGAAGTACCCGTATCTGTACGTAAAATTACACTATTCCAGCCATTTTCCATAGTACCAACGCTACCAACTGAAATATCCGCCCCTTCAGCGCAATAATCTTTACAATGTTGGCAACTAACCCAGTTATACTTCTTAGTGTTCTTTATAGACGCATCTTTTATTGACCCATCTTTCATATAGACATAAAATCTACCATTAGATATATCAATTTTGTTAATTGTAGTAAGAGGAATCCTAAGGTCTTCTTGCACAAATTCTTTCATTAAATCAAATGAATAATTCGAAAAACAAAAAAGACCAATAATTAACGTAAATTTTCCAAGTTCAGTTGAAAGAGGTGAATATAATTGCAATTTTCTGACTGCTTGGATCTGGCAGGGCATCCCTACAAAAGCGAGCCTCTCCAGTTTAAATTCATTAATCGCGTCTTTATAAATGCTTAAAGATGGTGCTACAGTATATTTTGACCCTGCACAAGCCAGAATCTCTTCTCTGGTTCTCGCTATATATGGTTTCGGGATCCAATTATCATCTCTATCAATAAGTAGGACACCATCAATTAATTTCTTCTCCAAAGCATGAATCAGTAAAGTAGAGACTACCCCACCATTTTGAGCTACTTTTAAAATCTCCTCGTTTGTGCTTTTAGCAGTCAATAATTGCTGATAAAAACCCAAGGGATAACTCTTTTTAATATTCTCCTTAAATAATTCTTTTTCAAATAATTCTTCAGGATAGTAGGTTTGAGGACAGTACCGAAAACATGTTGAACACTCGGGATCGTAATCAATAAGTGCTGGTTCTTGCTCATTCAACCCAATACGGGGACAAAGAGTAGTACAGCAACCGCATAATACGCAGTTTTCCCTATAGATAACCTGTTCCTGCAATTCCTTGAACCCCATGCCGAGGAAATTAGACTGTAAAAAGTCAATTATCTCTTTCTTGTCATCAGATTCTTTTTCGTTGATTTTTATTCCCATATTTCATCATTTCGTATTTGCTTTTTTCTTTATGACCCCACCGATGACCTTTTTGAATAAATTTCTACTCAAGCGAACAAATCCGAGAAAATTTTATAAGAAAAAGGTCAAGCGGATTTGTATCGCTTATAATATTAATACTACTAAAATAATAATCCCTAAGGATGATAAAATCCCTTTCAGTGCTATTTTAGTAGTATTGTTTGAGATCATCTTAGAAGATAAGATACAATGGATATATTTAAACCTTTTTGTAAAATTCAAAAAGTTTATCGTGAATCCAAGCAAAATTACATTACTAAATTCCTAATTCCTCAGTTGATCTTAATTTAAATAAATATATTTTACAGAGTAAATTATTTAGATTATCTTGAAATTACGTTTTTAAAATGTATTAATTTGATAGATATTAATCCTTTTGAAAGTGCGAAGAAGAAACTTGACATAGCTGCCAAAGTAATTGATTTAGATGCAAATACTCTAGAATATTTGAAAAAAGTGGAGCGTTCTTTAATTGTATCTATGCCTGTTATAATGGATGATGGTAAACTTGAAATTTTTGAGGGATACATGGTACATCATTCAACTTTACGAGGTCCTGCTAAAGGAGGACTAAGGTATTCTCCTGATGTAACCTTAGATGAGATACAGGCGTTAGCTTTTTTAATGACTTTTAAAACAAGCTTGTTAGAATTACCCTTAGGAGGTTCGAAAGGTGGAGTACGCGTTGATAGAAAGAAACTGTCAATAGATGAATTGAGAAGGTTAACCAGAAGATATACATCAGAGATACTAAGTATGATTGGTGAAAATATTAATATTCTAGCTCCAGATTTGAATACTGGAGAGCAAGAGATGGCTTGGATTATGGATACATATTCAATGAACAAAGGTCGCCCTTCTCCAGGCGTAGTAACAGGAAAACCTATTGAGATTGGGGGGACTGTTGGACGTACTGAAGCCCCCGGAACCGGCATGTTTTACATTCTTGAAACTTTATGTGAACGGCTGAACTTCAGTTTGTCTTCTAGCAAGGTTGCAATTCAAGGGTTCGGAAAGGTGGGTCGTATTGTTGCTCAAATCCTAAATGATGTAGGATGTAAAATAATTGCAATTACTGATTCAGAAGGAGGTATTCAATCTGATGAAGGTTTGAATATTAACAAACTGATTAGCCTGAAGCAACAAGGTATGTCGTTAAAAGATTATCAAGAGAACAATATTAAAGTAATTACAAATGAAGATTTATTTAGCACAAAATGTGATATTCTTATCCCTGCAGCAACAGAGAATCAAATTTATAGTGGGAATGCTGATACAGTGGACTGTAAAATTATACTTGAAGGAGCAAACAGCCCCACTACTTCTCAAGCTGATACAATACTAAATGAAAAGGGAATTACTGTGATCCCTGATATTCTTGCTAACGCGGGAGGATTATGCGTTTCCTATTTCGAATATATTCAAGATATACATTCATACTTTTGGAACC
>JAEOTL010000175.1 GCA_016839845.1 Promethearchaeota archaeon | reverse complement strand
TTGATCGTCATTCAAAATTAGGATTGATTTTTACAACAGAAAATGTGAAACAAGCAAACCATCAAATCATTTGCTGCTGTTGTGGATGCTGTTGCAGTCTTATGAGAGGGATGACTCGCTTTGAAGAAAAAAATGAATATTGTAGTTCAAAGTCTAATTATATTTCTAAGGTTGATCAGGATCTCTGTAAAGGATGTGGTTTATGTGCGAAAAGATGTATTTTTAAAGCAATAGAAGTGGATGAAAAAGCAGAGGTAAATCCAAAGAAATGTTATGGTTGTGGTGTTTGTGCAGTTACTTGCCCTACAGGAGCGATAAAACTACATCGTGAAGAACGATCCCAGATACTGGATAATTTTAAAGAGCTTACTGAAAAGATTTATCAAGAAAATAGGAGTTAACTATATTGTTTCAGATGTTAAATGAAAAGAATTTTTTATCCACTTCTTTCTGCTTTCTTTGCTTCCTTATCTTTAATTACACATCTTCTATATAAATGAAATCTTTTTGAGGGGGAACTAAGAATTCACAACCATTTTTTGTAACTACTACATTTTCTTCTAGTGAAACCATTCCATAGGATTTAGTTTTAATGCTAGGTTCGATAGTAAATACTTGATTTGTTTCAATTAATCCTTTAGGTAAATCACCATACCGTTCCCATAATGGTCCAAGGAGAGTACCTCCATCATGTGCTTGAATACCAACTTGATGTCCTAATCCATGCTTGAATTCTTCATATCCTTGAGATAAGATAAAATCTCTTACTTTTGAATCAATTTTGTTTGCAACTAAACCTGGTTTAATTGTATCAGCAGCTAATTGAATGGCATTTACAATAGTATCGAGTGCATGGCGTAGTTCTTCTGGAACATCTTCTCTCTTACCAAAAAACCACAATCTTTGTAGATCTGAGCAATAACCTTGATAATAGACACCAAAATCATTGTGCAACGTATGACCCTTTTTTACTTTATTGGTTGGTTGAGGCCCAACATGACCAAATTCCTTATCTGGACCTGCATCGACAGCAGGGCATTGTTCTTTCTGCCATGAAGGGAGTAGATTTCTTTTTTCCATCTCTTTATAGAATAATTCTTGAATTTCTATCTCAGATAACCCTAATTGTAATGATTCAGTAACCCTTTGGTTAATTTCTTCTGTTATTTCACATGCTTTTTTTATTAATTCAATTTCAATTTTTGATTTTCTACCTCGTAGTGCCGCTATTAGTTTTTCTGCACTCACAAATTTCTCTTTATGATCTTTTAAGTAATTCTCCAATAAAAGATATAATCCATGTGTTAATCCATCAGCCTCAAAAGAGTTCAAGGAGAAATCCAAAGCAATTGTTTTTGGTTTTAATTTATTAATTAAGTTCTTCAAGTGATCTGAAATCCCAAGTTCGTAGCCTATCACTTTATCCCACCATTTTTTCTCTCGTTGAGCAATAGCATCAAAATTTGCTACTATTGCTACTTTTCGAAAAGATTCTCCTTCAAATCCAAAGATAAATGCTGATTCGAGTACAACGTCATTACCGACGGTAAATCTCATTATTGAATCTGGGTTGGTCGCGGTTTCACGAACAAAAATGATCCAACAGTCAATATTGAATTCTTTCATTAATAGAGGAATAAGAGTATGTTTTTCTCGAATTATTTGCTCTCTAACTTCTATTGATTGTTCTGATAAATGCATTATTTCTTTCTCCATTTTGTAAATTATTTAATTTTAATTTTAATATTCACTTTTCTCTTTTTTAGCTTTCTTGGCTTCCTTATCTCTAATTACACGCCTTAAGACTTTTCCTACTGCACTTTTTGGTAGAGATCGCACAAATTTTATTATTCTTGGATATTTATAAGCAGCCATTTGTTCCTTAGACCAATCGATTATTTCTTGTTCTGTGATTTTTCCTTTATATTCTTTCTTAAGAATAATGTGCGCCATAATATTTTCACCTCGCTCTGGGTCTTTAATCCCAACTACTGCACATTCTTGAATTGCTGGATGCTCATATAAAACTTCTTCAATCTCTCTTGGATAAACACTATGTCCCTTGTATTTTATCATATCTTTAACCCTGTCGATTAAGAAAATATAACCTTCTTCATCCAATTTTGCAAAATCACCTGTTCGTAGCCATCTATGGCCCCCAGCTTCAAAAAAAACCTTTTTGTTCTCTTCTGGTCGATTATGATACCCTACCATAATCTGAGGACCTGATATAACTAATTCTCCAGATTCTCCTATTGGTAAGAAGTGTAGATTGTCATCAATAATCCCCACTAATGTGCTAGCTACAGGAGTGCCACAGCTCCCGAACTTTTTCTTAGCCCATGGGGGGGAATTTGTAACACAGACAGTTGATTCACTCAAACCATAACCTTCTCCTAAAGGAAATCCAGTTCTTTGTTCCCATTCCTTTGCAACTTCAATAGGCATTGGAGATGCTCCTACATTACAATATTTAAGATTAGAAAAATCAACGCCGTTACTCAAAGGTGATCCTAATATGTTAATAAACATAGTAGGAACTCCAAGTATAGAATTAACTTCTTTTTTTTTTATGGTTTCAATTATCCGAGGGATATCAAATGTTGGAAAAATTACTCCCTTGTTTCCCTTTCGTGGACCTTGCAAAAGCTCACTTATTTGACCATACACATGATACCATGGGAGTATAGAAAGTCCTACGATATTTCCCTTAATAAATTTATCTCTTATGTAATCCGAGACTTGTCCAATTTGCATCAGATTTGATAAAGCATTATAATGGGATAGTTCAGCACCTTTTGGATCACCAGTTGTACCCCCTGTATACTGAATAATTGCAATATCTTCTTTCGGATTAATCTTAACTTTGGATTCTGTAAGAGGTTCAGGATTTGCTTCCATCAATGTGTTGTAATGGATTATTTTCTCTGTCTCAGGTATATCTGGTACTTTTCCTTCCACATTTAATAAAATTACTTTTTCTAATGTGAGTTGATCTTCTGCTTTTTTAAATTCTCGAAAAAATCTATCAATCATTATAAGATATTTTGCTCCTGAATCTTTAATTTGATAAACCAATTCCCTTGCAACGAATAATGGACTAATTGCTGTTAATGTAGCTCCAAGACTTAGGGTAGAAAAGTAACAAATACTAAAATGTGGACAGTTTGGCAACCAAAGTGCTACCACATCTCCCTTTTTTACTCCTAATTTTAAAAGAGCATTAGCAAATCTTCGTGTTATTTGATCCATCTCTCCAAATGTGAACTCTCTTCCGAAATAATCCATTGCTATTTTATCAGCATGTTCTTTAGCACCAGTTTCAAATACATCAAGTAAAGATTTATCTTCGGGAATATCAATCTCTAATGTAATACCATCTGGTAAATAATCCTTCCAAATTTTATCTTTAATATAATCGGGTAATTCCATTTTTATTATCTCTTTAGAAATTTAATTTATTTATTAATGAATTTAAAATATAAATTAAAATTTGCATTTCTCACTTAGATTCCACTTAGCAAATCATTTTTTAATGATTTATAATTATAAATTCAAGTATCTTTGAAAAACTCAAAAAAATACTAATTTTAAATTATAGGTTTAAGATTTTGAAATCTCAAGATGAGTTAGGGATTCCCATACCCGCAAATAAACCATTAATTGTAAGAACAATTAAACATGTTACTAAGGAACAGCGAGAATATGCACTTGAGAAAACAGAATATAGTATGTTTTCCTTTCCAGCAGATTTAACTTTTGTAGATTTTATGTCAGATTCCGGCTCTGGAACGATGACTGATTATCAATGGGCTGCGTTGTTCCATGGAGATGAATCTTACGCTCGTAATAAAGGTTATTATGTCCTTTTAGAAGCAGTTCGTGACACATTTGAACGAGGTGATAATCCAAAAAGATCAATCGATTTAATTCTTTCAGGCGAAACGGACGTAAAAAAACTCATGGATGAGCTTTATATAACTTCCTATGAGGGAGGGTTTGTAAATGGAGGAATTCATCAATTAACCCGTCCTAATGCTTTTATTGTTCCTCAGGGACGATGTG
>JAEOTL010000174.1 GCA_016839845.1 Promethearchaeota archaeon | reverse complement strand
ATCTCTAGAATTTAAATACTCTTTAATTGCTCTAACATCATCAATTATCTCTCCTCGATCGAGTTCCCCTAAGCTTTGTCCGTGTCCTCTGAAATCAAACACTACGGCAACAAAACCTGCATTAGCCAATTCAATAGCGTATCCTTTCAATATTTCCTTGTTTGCCATGTGACCGTGCCCAATTATAATGGCTTTTTTATTATTGTTGCCATTATACGTTTGATAAAGACTTTCTTGCGGTTCGAAGACATTGAAAGAAATGGTTACTCCATCTGTAGTTCTCGTTGTAAGCCCATAAGTGCTTTTAACACTTAGAGGGACTGTAAAGATTAAAACAGTTCCCGTAATAAAAACAGAGAGAAAAAACAAAATCAAAATTACTCTCTTTTTTGTAATAATTCTACTCATGCTGCATTTCACATTCAGGTTTTGTTAAAAATTAAATAGGTTAATTTTGTTTTGATTTTTCTTTTAATAAATTTTATTAAATCATTATGATTAATTTCTCATGAATTCCTTTAGTCTTGGAAGCAATATTTCTATCGAGTATGTTTGGGTCTTTCGGATTAATAATTGATATTTTAGTTTTACTAGGATTTGGATTTATATTTCTTTTTTAGTTCTTGTTATAAAACAGAAAACACGGGAAAAAGAAATTCAAGGATAATAACTACTTTTAATACTTTATTTTTCGTACTATTAATTTCTGAAATTCGTAATATTTATATATTCTTGAATCATAATATTCTTAATTCATAATATTCTATAATAAGAATATTAATAACTATTCAAAATATTATTTCATACTATAATGACTACAGAAAGAAATTATGAATTAAATCATCGGGAATTCGTTGTATTAGGTTTGATAGCAGAATTTCCTAGTCATGCTTATAGTATTAATCACAGAATTGACGAAAGAGGCATGAGAGATTGGACTAGTATCGGAAAATCATCTATTTACAGTGATTTAAATAATTTAGAAGCAAATGGATTAGTTGAATCATATAGAGAAGAAGTAGATAATCGTATACGTAAGGTATATAAAATCACAGAATTTGGATTTGAAATCGTGAAAAAGAAGACCTATAAGGTAATAAATGATTTTATAGGAAAAAATGACGAAAACTTCTATGTTGCATTTTCTATGCTTCCAATATTGACAAAAAAAGAGCTAACTGAAGCAATTACTAATTCTATTAACAAAATAAAAAAAAATTTGAAGGGATTGGAAGATATGTTGGAAGAAAATTCTAATATGCCTTTAAATGTAAGAGGTCTTTTTGTACACCCTATTAAGATATTAGATATTGATATTGAGTTTTTGAATTGGGTGTTAGAAGAAATTAAAAAAGGAGGAAGTAAAGTTGGTTCAGAAGCATATAATAAATAATTTTACCCATAAGGTTGGTCGTCATTGTGAATCATCTTCAATGAGAGATCTATTTGAATTCTATGGCTTTCCAATGTCAGAAGCCATGGCATTCGGATTGGATGCGACGATGGGATTTGGTTTTTTTGATACATCTGGTCAAATGTCTTTTATTCCAGAATCTGACATCCCATTCTTCTTTGGAGGAAAACAAGGCACAATTGAACCAAATAGCCTTGCATGCCGCTTGTTAGGTATAACACTTAGAAAACAATCTTTCACTAATGCTGATAAAGCATGGGAAACATCAAAGAGGATGCTAGACCAAAATATTCCCCTCCTTTTAAGAGTGGACATTGCATATATGCCGTACGAAGGATTTGATGAGGAACGTGATGAAGCTCATTTTGGAGGGCATGCGGTAACCTTAGGTGGATATGATGAGGAGATGGGAGTAGCGTATATAGGTGATACAGAATTTGAGGGTTTCCAAGAAGTTCCTATTGATATCCTTAAGACTGCGAGGAGTTCGACTTATGGACCGAAATTTATGCATCCTGGGAATACTCAATTCTCCATGACCCGTCGTGCTGACGGGAAACATCCACCTTTAGCGGGAGGGATTAAGTTAGCAATTCAAAAAGTTGTGAATAACATGTTACGTCCCTCGATGAATACTAATGGTATTCAAGGTTTAAAACAATTTGCAAATTCTGTACTCACATGGGGGGATAAGTTGAATAAAACGATTACAAATTCAAAAGGAAAAGAAACACTTTTAGGACGATTAATGTTTGAGCTCACCCATGGGTACATTGAAACATGGGGTACAGGGGGAGGTTCATTCCGAAAGCTCTATAAAGAGTTCTTAGAAGAATTATTAACCCATCCTGAGCTTAAGGAAGGTCCTCAGGCATGGAATTCGAATGAATTCATTATTCTCGAGGAATGTGTCCCTATTATTGGTGATTCTGCTCAAAGTTGGACCCGGATTGCAGAAACTTTAAAGAATGCGGGTGATGAATATAAGGATGATTGTATAAAACATGTAGATTTTGGTGAATTGCATAATATTGCACTATATATTCTTTCAAGGGAAGAGGAGTTATTCACTAAATTATCAAAAATTAAAAATTAGGTGAGAATCATTTGGTAGATAACAATTTAGCTACCCCTTGTGGCATATATTGTGGTGCTTGCCGGCAATATCTCCTTTTGAAAAAAGGTTTACTTGAAGAAAGGGGTTATAAAATAGGCTGTAAGGGGTGTCGGATTAGGAATAAAAATTGTGCGTTTATAAGAAGAGATTGTACATCGTTAAGAAAAAAAGAATTAGAATTTTGTTATGAATGTAAGAATTTTCCCTGTCAAAAATTACAAGAACTTGATATTCATTATCAAGAAAGGTATAATGTGAATATGATTAATAACCTAAAAAGAATTGAAGAAATCGGAGTCGAGAAGTGGCTCCAAGAGCAAGAAAAGTTCTTTACTTGTCCTGAATGCGGAGGGGAAATTTGTGTTCATGATGCTGAATGCTATGATTGTGGTAATAAAATTAATCTAAATAAAATATAATAAGGAAATAAATAAAATGTCATATAAAGAACCCTATACACAAAAATTGAGGGCAAACTTTCTTAAATACATGAGAGAGGCATTTAAATTACTTCCAAAGATGGAGAACCCGAAAGTACTTGATTTAGGTTGTGGGTCTGGTCTTCTAACCATGGAGCTTACGAACCTTACTAATTGGGATATCATTTCGATAGATATTGACCAAGATCTTATAGATCAATTGAATAAAAAGATAGTAGAAAGAAACCTAATAAAAAGAATTAGAACTAAAAGAATGGATTTTTTAAAGAATGATTTCCCAGATAACTATTTTGACCTAATCTGGGAAGCAGGCGTTGTTCAGATGATTGGTTTTAAGAAAAGTTTCAAAGCGTGCCATCGCATCCTCAAGGTCGGAGGGTATTTAGTGCTTGGACAAGGAATTAAGGATATGGATAAAAATCAAGATTTGATAACCAATTGTGGATTTAAACTTATAAAACAATTAAATTGGCCTGAGGGTTGCTGGTGGACTGAATATTATGAGCCATTGGAAAAAAAAATCAAGGAGATCCGTGAAGGAAAAGAGAATTCCGACCTTATTAATAATATTAATGCCATCGAGGCAGAAATTAGGATGGTGAAGACTAATCCTAAGGAATTTGATTGTGCGCATTATATTTTAAAAAAAAAATAAAGGAGTAAGATAAAATTTGAATGAAATAAAGATAGTTGGAGCAAGAATTCATAATTTAAAGGATATAAATGTAAATATACCAAAGGGAAAAATTATCCTCATTACAGGAGTATCTGGGTCAGGAAAGTCTAGTTTGGCGTTTGATATTATATTTGATGAAGGGATGAATCGATATCTTCAATCCATTGGATTCCCCCCCAAGTTTGAAGATGAGAAACCTTTTGATATGATTGAAGGATTAAGCCCAACCGTGGCAGTGGAACAAAGAACTACAAGAGCGTTCAACCCACGATCAACAGTAGGTACAAAAACAGGAATATATGGATTAATCCGGATGATATATGCAACTGAGGGTATTCTTATCTGTCCAATTTGTAAAGAACCAGTAAATCAATCGACTCTAGAATGCGATTTATGCGGGATGATGGTCGAGCGTAAGCAAATCAAACATTTCTCTTTTAACGAACCTTCAGGGATGTGCTTAGCATGTAAAGGTCGTGGATATGAAATGCATTTTACTGAAGAAATGATCGTTCAAGATTACAATAGAAATTTAAAGCAGATTACTAAGGCTGGTTCTGGGTGCTTTGCAGATCAGATAAGATTTGTGGAACAACTTCCTAATTTCTTTGATTTTGAAATTAATACTCCTTACAAGGACTTACCACAAGAGATTAAGGACTTATATATCTATGGTAGTAAGGGAAAAAAGTTCAAGTTTTGGTGGGAATCCAAATCATTTCAAGGGGAATTAGAAAGAGTATTTGAGGGGATTATCCCCCATATGGAACGCGCGATGACAGATGGTAAAAGTGCGTATAGAAAGATTAAAATTACTAAGGAGTATATGTCTAAGAAAAAGTGCGAAGAATGTCATGGATTTCGTGTGAATGAAGAAGCCCGCGAAATAAAAATTGCAGATAAACATATTGGAGAACTCGCAATAATGACAATTGATGAGTTGAAAGAATTTTGTGAGTCTTTATCCAATGAAGATATAAGAAGTCCCCAAGGGAGATCAATACTTGAAAATATCAATCAAGGTTTAAATCGAATGATAAATGTGGGATTATCTTACTTACACTTACACCGATCCTTACCTACACTAAGTGGTGGAGAGTTGCAAAGGCTTTCATTGATGACCCATTTAGATGGAGGGCTGGATTCATTGATATATATTCTAGATGAGCCCAGTATGAGTTTACATGAACAAGAGAAAGATTCTTTAGTTCATATTTTACAACAGTTAAAGGAATTGGGTAATACTGTTATTATTGTAGAACATGATAAGAGATTCATAGAACTAGCAGATGAGATAATTGATATTGGTCCAGGTGCCGGTGTTGATGGAGGTGAAATTGTGTATCAAGGATCACTTGAAGGAATTAAAATGATTAAAAAATCATATACAGGACAGTATTTAGCTGGTAGTATCTCATTACCTGAAAAAAGCTCTGATATAAATAGGGAAACAGATGACGATACAAAATATCTAATATTAAAGAATGCTAATACAAACAATTTGAAAGACATAACTGCTAAATTTCCATTAGGGCTAATGGTGGGTATTGCAGGCGTTTCTGGTTCTGGAAAAAGCTCTCTTATTTTAGATACATTAGTTCCCTTATTAAAGCCTTACTTTAAAAGAAAAGCAAAAAATCAGAATAAAATGAAGGGAGAAAATGGGCAAGAGGAGGAAGAAAATGGTGGAGATCTTTTAGAATATTCTGGACAAGTAGAAGGATGGGAAAATATTGATGGGGTCGTTGTTGTCAATCAAAAACCCATATCACGTGTAAGAACCTCAACACCTTGTTCATATATAGGGATATGGGATAAGATTCGTAACTTATTTGCAAAGACTGGTGAATCTAAGAAACGAAAATACACTGCAGGACACTTTTCCTATAATTCCGACCGTGGACGTTGTCCTGTTTGTAAAGGTCAAGGGGTTCAAGATCTTCAAGTCTCATTCCTCACTAGTTTCGAAATTCCATGTAAAGAATGTAAAGGATTAAGATATAAACCAGAGATTTTGGAAGTCAAGTATAAAGGAAAATCTATATCAAATGTCTTAGAAATGACTGTTAAAGAAGCTGCAGAATTATTCAAATCACAGGAGAGCATCTCAAAAGTATTAAAGATATTGGATGAGATTGGAATGGGATATATTGAGCTTGGACAACCCGCTCCTACCCTCAGTGGAGGAGAAGCACAAAGAGTAAAATTGGCAAAAGAATTAGGAAAAGTAAGAAAAGGTAAATCTCTTTATATTTTAGATGAACCAACAGTTGGTTTATCATTCTTTGATGCTGTTAAATTAATGGAATTACTAGAAAAATTAGTTCAAGAAGGAAGTTCGGTTCTGATAATAGAACATGATCCCGAGATTCTTTCATATTGCGATTATCTTATTGAATTAGGTCCTGAGGGAGGTCCCAAAGGAGGCGAGATAATCGCTAAGGGTACTCCAAATAACATAAAATTGAACAAAAAGTCTAAAACTGGGCCTTATCTTAATTAAATGGATGTTTTTACAACCATGGAAATCAAAATTCAAGGTGCACGAGAAAATAACCTAAAAAATATTGATGTCGACATCAAAGATGGACTTACGGTAGTAACAGGTGTATCAGGATCTGGTAAAACCTCCCTGATTTTCGATACATTGTATAAAGAAGCTCGTCGTAGATTTTTAGAAGCATTTTCTATCAATAAAGATGATATGAAAGAAAGTCCAGTAAAAGTAAAATCTATAACTGGTTTAGGGCCTACGATTGCCCTTGGTCAGAATATTCTTAATAGAAATCCCAATTCCATCTTAGCATCTGCCATAGGTCTTATTCCTCTATTAAAAATATTGTATGCTAGATTTGGGGATAGAAAGTGTCATGTATGTGGTACTAAATTATCTGTGCTAAGAGAAGATGAGATAATTGCCAAGTTAGATGGATTAAGAAAAAAAGAATCATTAAAAATTTCTGCTCTCTTAGTAAGGAAAGTAAAAGGGAGTCATAAAACCTTAATTGAACTTCTAAAAAAGGAATTTGGACTGGAAGCAATTTTAATAGACGGAAAACCTATAAGAACAAAATTAAATCCAAAGGAATCCCACGATATTCAAATTCAAATTGGTCAGGTGACTGAAAACACCAATATTAACGAGATTCGGGGTATTGTTCAAATTATTGCCTCATTAGGTGCAAATTCATTAATTATTGAAGGGAAATCAACAAATTCTATCATTTCTCGAGTTCCTACATGTGTGGAATGTGGTACTTGGTTCGTAGAACTTGAACCTAAACATTTTAAGAAAAATTGTCCCCATTGTAAGGGAAAAGGGTGTAAGAAATGTAATGAAACAGGGTATCACCCATTTGCATCCAATGTTATTTGGGAGGGATTATTATTTCCTGAAATATTAACAAGATCAGTAGGAGAATTAGTTCCTTATTTCTCGAATGAAGAAATACCGATTACAATTAGATTATTTCAAGAAATTAGAAAACGTTTACTAGCATTAAATTCTGTAGGTTTAGATTATTTAACGTTAAATCGCGTTTCCCCTACTTTATCTAGAGGAGAATCTCAAAGAGTTCGACTAGCTATTGCATTATTGAGTGAATTAGAAGATATAACTCATATACTTGATGAACCGACGATTGGCCAACATCCAGCTGATGTTGCACGATTATTGCCCATGCTTCAGAATCTTGCAGGTCCAATAATTTATATTGAACATGACCGGCAAGCTACTATGTATGCTGATAATGTTATAGATATTGGTCCCGGTGCGGGAAGAGATGGGGGCGAGATAATATTTACAGGAACTCCTGCTGAGTTATGGAAGGCAGAAACTCCCACAGGCAAGTTTTTCAGCTTAAAAGAAAAGGTAAAAATCCCCAAACATAGAGCTAAACCTCAATTGTTTTTGACAATAGAGAAAGCTTACAAGCATAATTTGAAAAATATTAATGCTAAGATTCCCCTTAACCGTTTAACAGTTA
Organism: Promethearchaeota archaeon; assembly: GCA_016839845.1. The sequence goes on along the minus strand of JAEOTL010000174.1, from coordinate 11,967 downwards.
TCACTGGCGTATCTGGCTCAGGAAAAAGCACATTAGTAGAAGATGTGCTATTTGCTACATTAAAAGGAAAAGAGCCTGTCGGTTGTAATAAAATTATCAGTCTAAAAGTGAAACCTATCATGGTAGATCAAGGACCTATTGGGAACAATCCTCGATCAAATCCTGCTACTTATACAAAGATTGCTGAAATTATTAGAAAACTTTTTGCTAAGGCTACAAGATTTAAAGCTACCTATTTTTCATTCAATACTTCAGAAGGCCAATGTCCAACATGTAATGGAATGGGTGCTCTTGAAATTAAAATGAGATATTTATCCTCTAATTGGATCACTTGTCCAGATTGTAATGGTCAGAGATTTACTGAAGAGATTCTTGCTAAAAAGGTTAAATTTGAAGATAAAGAATATTCTATTGCAGAATTCTATAACATGCCAATTTCAGAAGTTGTAAGGATTTTTGATAAAGAAAAGAGATTATCTTTAGGAGATCTTAATTCTGTAAGGCAAATGTTAAATGCTCTTAATGATATAGGTTTGGGATATCTCTCTCTTGGTCAACCCTCTCCAACATTATCTGGTGGTGAAGCTCAGCGAATTAAATTATCAAAATATCTCGGAAGGAAGACATTAAAAGATCAATTAATTATTCTTGATGAACCTTCAACAGGATTACACCCTCAAGATTTAGCAGGATTATTAACGATTTTAGAAAGGTTAATCCAAGCTGGAGCAACTATTGTGATTGTAGAACATAATATTGATATAATTAGAGCTGCTGATTGGATTATAGATCTTGGTCCAGATTCAGGACCTAAAGGTGGAGATATAATTTATCAAGGTCCATTAAATAAATTTATGGATATAAAAGAATCTCTTACTGCTCAAGCTTTAAAAATAGAAGATATTATGGAACCTTTAAGTGAAAAAGAAAAGAAGAATAGAGAAAGCTCAGAAAACATTATCATTCATAACGCTTACATTCATAATCTCAAGAATGTAAATGTTAAAATACCAAAAAGGAAATTTACTGTAATCACAGGAGTTTCTGGATCAGGTAAATCCAGTCTAATAATAGATACACTTGAGACAGAAGCAAGACGTAGATATTTAGAAACCTTGTCAATGTATGAACGTCAAAGTACTAAAGAAAGTACTGAAGCTCTAGTAGAAAATATTCAAGGGTTAGGTATTACAGCATTAATAATACCTGAAAAAATAATACAAGGGTGGTTTTTTAACCTTCGAAATACAATTGGAAGGGTTACTGATATAACTCTCCATTTAGCAAATATATTTTCATATATTGGGAATCAATCTTGTCCTAAATGTAATCAGTGGATGGAAAGAGAGGAAAAATGGTATTGCAAGAATTGTAATATTTCAATACCTCTTGCAAAACCAAGACATTTTATTTCTACAAATTACTCTGCAGCTTGTCTTAAGTGCCATGGAGTAGGATCATTTCAAATTCCTAATCCAAATAAGTTAATAATCTACCCTGAAAAACCTTTATGTAATGGTGCTATGTATTCACCAGGGTTTTTTCCAAAAGGATATCTATGTAAACCATATAATGGTGGCTATTATATAATTCAAACTCTCGCAACTCGTTATGGCTTTGATCCCTCTTCTACACCTTGGAATGAAATGTCAGAAGAAGCAAAAAATGCATTTCTATATGGAGATAAAGAACCTTTAGATGTAGAATTTGAAAATAAAAAAGGGCAAGTCAATAGGAGAATAATTAAATATCAAGGTTTTTATAAGCATTGGTTAAGAGATTGGGATGTTGGAGGTACATACACAGATAGGGAAATATGTGTTGAGTGTAATGGAATGAAATTACGCCCCCAATATCTAACAATCTCTCTGTATGGGTATAATATGCCTCAGATGTGTGAGATTCCTTTGAATGAACTCTATAAAACACTAAATAAAGTAAAAATTGAAGATAATACCCCGGATTTTGTGATAAATAGTTTTAAGATCATTTTAACTCGTTTAGAATTTCTAACCAAAACTGGATTGGGTTATATTAATTTAAATCGCGTTGCTGAGAGCCTTTCCGCAGGAGAAGCCCAGAGAGTACGATTAGCCGGATTATTAGGGAGTGATTTAACATCATTAACAGTTCTACTTGATGAACCCTCAAGGGGTTTACATCCTTCTGAGCTTAAAGCAGTATTAAAAGTTTTAATGGAATTACGTGATAAAGGAAACACAATCATCATCATTGAACATGATCCTTTATTTATGGAGGTTGCTGATTATATAATTGAGATGGGACCTGGAGCGGGAATCAATGGTGGTGAAATTGTAGCTGAAGGAACTCAAGAAGAAATTATAAAAGCTAAAACTATTACAGGAGACTGGTTGAGTGGAAAAAAGAAATTTAAAATATTAAGGAAGTCTCGAAAGCCTAAGAAATGGTTAAAGATTTATGGAGCAATAGAAAATAACCTAAAAGGTGATTTAATTGAGATTCCCCATGGTTTATTAGTAGGATTATGTGGGGTTTCAGGTTCAGGAAAAAGTACACTATTAATTGACACATTAGGAAGAGCTTTAGTACCTATAAAGCATACAACATCAGTATCTCGAGAACCTATTGAGCCTGGTGAATATGAAAAGATTGAGGGCACTTTACCACAAACAGTACTTATAGATCAAACAAAGGCAAAAATTAGAAGTCCTCTTAAATTTTTAGGACTAGAAAATTCTATTATTAAAATTTATTCTGAAACTGATGATGCTAAGATCTTAGGACTAATTGAAAAAGATTTAAAAAATAGATGTTCTGCTTGTAATGGACGTGGTTTTATTAAATTAGACATGAAATTTTTACCTGATATTATTGAAACTTGCGAAATATGTAAGGGATCGGGTTATCAAGCTGAAGCTTGGCAAGTGTCTTTTGAAGGAGTTTCTCTGCCTGAAGTAAATAATTTAACTATTGAAGAAGCATATGAATTATTTAAAGATTTTGAAACCATTGCTACAAAATTAAATTATGCTAAAAAAGTAGGATTAGGTTATCTACAGTTGAATCAACCCGCCCGCTCCCTCTCTGGAGGTGAAGCTCAAAAGCTTAAAATTGTGAAAGAACTATCTAAAAAGTCGATAAAAAAAACATTTTATATTTTAGATGAACCCACTATTGGACAACACTTAGAAGACTTGTCTAAATTAATTGATATTCTACACCTTTTAGTTGATAATGGTCATACTGTAGTTATTATTGAACATCATCCCCATATATTAGCATCATGTGATTGGATCATAGAGCTAGGCCCCGGAGCAGGACCTGATGGAGGTCGAATCATTGCTAAAGGGCCTCCTGAAGAATTAGCTAAACTAAATACACCAACAGCACCATATTTAAAAAAAGTATTGGAGGGAGGCTTGTGACTTGGATTCCACTTTTATTAACTGATCCATCACCTTGCTTACGATATTTAATTTTAACTGAATTGTTACATCTTCCTGAGGATGAAGAAGAAGTTCAAGAATTATCAGAAATGAGAGAATCAGATCCACTTGTCAGTGATTTATTCAAACTTCAAAAACCTAATGGAGCATGGGATTCATTTGGTATAAATCGAATAACTACCAGCGACAACCTTCATATAACATCTATGGCATTACAAAGACTTGGTTATTTTGGATTTAATTATTCTCATCCAGTAGTGCAGAGAGCTGCAGAATTCCTTTTTTCAAAACAGCAAAAGAATGGTTCTTGGCCAATGCCGGGTAAAAAACTGCTTATTGATGAAGAAATTGGATATCAAATGATGCCTGTTCAGACTGCAATTCCACTCTTAGGATTGGTTATGTGTGGATATTCAACTGATGAAAGGACTGAGAATGCTTTTGAATGGTTAATGGGAGAACGTTTAGAAGATGGTGGATGGCCTGTTGGTTTATCAGCAGGTAATTATGGAGGGATTGCGGGATATCGCCGTCTGGCACATTCAAGATGGGGGTGTCGATCGAATACAACAGCAGTTCTCAGCTGTCTTGCTTATCACCCCTTACGTAGTAAAAGTGATGAAGCGAAGCGAGCTCTCGATCTAATACTTGGTACAAACACTAAATTAAGGAATAATCTTGGTTTCATGATTGCTCGACTTATCGGATTAGAAAGGTCTCTTGGACAAGTAACATTTATGGGTAAATTTGACATTGCACATATATTAAGTCTTTGCTGGAGAGTGGGTGCAAGTAAAGATGATGAGAGGATTTCTGATTTTATCGAGTTTATAAAATCTGAGCAAGGAGAATATGGACTATGGGATTATCTCGCACATCCAAAAGCTACTCGATGGTTAACTTTTGACTTATTGCGTTCTCTTTCACACATAGAAGAAAATGTAGATTGGATTTCTGCAGAACCTCGGACACCATTTCAAGCTTATCCTAAGAAAAAGAAAAGGTTCTAAAAACAACAATTGTTTTAATTAAATATCTATTTTACATCATAGAGCTATAATAATAATTTTAAGAGGGAAATAGTTATGAAAACATCACTCCATCATGCTCATTTATTTGCTTCTAACCTAGATGAGAGCATCAAATTTTACAAACAAATGTTTAATGCACAAATTCTGTTTGATTTGAAAATGGTAGGAGCTCGAAACGTAATGATTGAGATTGGAGCATCAAAGATAAATTTCTATGATCAAGAGCCTAAAGATCAAGGACGTGGAGGGATTCATCATTTGGGGATTGAGACTGATGATTTAGAAGCTCTCGTAGCACATATGAATAGTAAAGGATTTCAATTTATTAATAAAATCAAAAGTTTTGGTCCGTTGAAATATGTAATGGTAGCTGCTCCTGATAATGTGCTTCTCGAACTTTTTGAAGTAGTAAGAGATAAATTACCAAAAGATCAATATAATCTAATATCATCCTTAGATTCTTCATAATTTATTGGTTTTTCCTTTAAAAAATCTTATATATTTCGTCCATTTTAATCTAATCATTTTAGGAGAAATTATTAATTTTAGGATTTAATATGAAAGATGTCAATATTTCAATAAATGACCTAATTGGAAAAGACCAAAAACTTACATTTCTTGTTGGTGCAGGGTGTTCGGTAGACGCTCCTTCAAGACTACCAGCAGGACGTCCAATGATGGATGCAATCATTCAATATACTTGTATTGAATCGGAGGTAGAAAAAATTTCTCAATTTGAAAATCTACGATTTGAAGCATTAGTCGAAATAGTACGAGATAATATAGATGATGATTTGAAAATTATTGAATATTATGGAGAATGTGAAAATCCAAATATACAACATTTTTTCCTCGCTGAGATGATTAATAGTGGTAATTTTGTAATAACAACTAATTTTGATTTTTTGATAGAGCATGCATTACTCCAAATTGGGATTCCTAAAGAGGAATTAAAGATAATTATAACTCAAAAGAACTTTGAGAAATATAAAGATCCTGAAAATCTATATTTAAGAGGATTGAAAACTCTTTATAAAATCCACGGTTCAAAGAAAAATCTAATAAAAAATAAAGACACTAGTAGTACATTGGTGGCTACAATTCAAGCATTTGGCTCAAATAAAGAAGGTTTAAATGTTTTTCAAGTTGAACCCTTTAAACGCGAAGTTTTTGAAAATATATCAAAAAACCGTTCATTTATTATAATGGGCTATTCTGGAAGTGACGATTTTGATGTCGTTCCAACTTTAAAAGCACTCAAAAACATTAAAAATGTTATATGGATAAACTATATGAAAGATGATGGGAATAAAGCCCATATCTTTGAAATTAATGAAGAAACTTTGAAAAATTATGATAATCTGGGTAAAATAGATCAAATTCTTGCAGATATTAAGCGAATGGATTTTGCTGAACATATATATAGAATTGATGTAAATACATCTCGATTAATAAAACAAATGATGAAAATTGAACCTCCTATTAGTGAAAATGATTTTGAAGTGAATCCGTTGGATTGGCTTAAAATTAATATTGAAAAGCCGAGTGAATTTACGAAATATTTTATACCTCATAAGATATATCTTGATTTAGGTATGTTTGATGATGCAATGAGATGTACGAAAGCAATGCTTAAAATTTCAGATGATATTGGTGATTTAGAAAACAAATCAGCGATATTAAGTAATGTTGGGTTCATTTATTATAATCAAAGTAATTATGAAGAAGCTTTAAAAAAGTATCAGGAATCTATCCAAATTGACGAGGAGTTAGGTTTAGCATCGGAAAAGCCTAGTAGTTATGCAAATATTGGAAAGGCTTATGAAGATCAGGGTAAATATGATGACGCATTAAAATATTATGAACATGCATTAAAAATTGCAGAAGAATTGCAAGATGATCAAAGAAAGGGTATATATTTAATCAATATGGGGAATACCCTTCAGAATTTGGGAGAATTTGATGAATCTCTAGAAAAGTATCAAACTGCCTTAAAATTAAATGAAAAAGCTGGAGATATTTCTGCAAAATCTAAGTGCTTAAACGATATTGGAAGTCTTTATTATGATAAAGGGGATATTAACAGTGCTCTAAAATATTACCTTGATTCCCTAGCAATTGATGAACAATTAGCTAATTTCCCGGGAATCGCAGTATCATACAATAATATAGGTTTAATACATTATGATCTTGGTGATGATTATGAAGCTTTAAAATGGTTTGAAAAAGCTCTTGAATTAACTGAAAAAGCCGGGAATTTGACAAATAAAGCCATTAGTCTAAATAATGTTGCATTAGTTTACCAACATCTCAAAAAATTTGAAAAATCTTTAGAAACTTATCATCAATCCCTTGAAATTAAAGAAAAACTTAAACTTGATGCAGATAAAGCTGGAGTGTATAACAATATTGGTGGAGTGTACTTTGATCAAGAAAAATATACAGAAGCTCTAGACTGGTATAAAAAGGGGCTTGAATTAAATAAAAAGTTAAAAAATTTACCCGATATAGCCATAAATTTGAATAATATTGGTACTGTTTTTGAAAGACAAGAAAACTATTCTGAAGCAATAAAGTATTACGAAGATGCTATAAATAAATTTGAGCAATTGGGAAATCAATTATCGATTTCTATTATTTTGAATAATATAGGAAATAGCTATAGAGTACAAGGAGATCATTCGAAGGCTCTAGATTATTATAAAAATTCATTAGAAATTACAATGAATCTTGAAAATTTCTTGGAAAAAGCTACTACTTTAAGCGCGATAGGTCAGTTATATGTTGATTTAGAGAATTACGATGACGCCTTAAATTCATATGAACAAGCTCTTGAAATTTTTACAGAATATAATAACTTACCTGACAAAGCTCTATGTCTCAATACAATTGGATTAATTAATAATTCTTTAGGAAATCCACTGCTTGCTATCGAAAAATGGAAAGAGGCATTAACTATCAGTGAAAATTTAGAAAATCTTGAATGGCAAGTTATACTCCTTAACAGCCTTTCAAAAACTTTTGAAGAACAAAAAGAATTTCAAGCAGCTTTGGAAAATTATGATAAATTAATGATAGTACATGAAAATCTAGGAGATTTAGCAGAAGTTGCAACTGATTTAAGCAATATTGCAAATATGAACAACAAACTTGGTAAACAAGATGAAGCGATAAAATTATATATAAAAGCAATAGAGATTTCTGGTAATTTAGAAGAAAGAATAAAAAAAACCAAAAAATCTAAATACAATAATAGAATAGGGTTAATTTATTTTAAACAAGGAAATTTTCAAGAAGCTTTAGATAAATTTAATATTGCTCTGAATTTCTTAGAGGAAGCTGAGCTCACTGATTCACCCTTAGCAACTTCTATTAAGAAAAATATTAAACTTGCTCAAAAAAAATTAGAATAGATATAACTTTTCTTTTTTTATCATTCCCTATTCTTTTCATTAATTTGATTTGTGTCTTTTTTTGAAAATTCACCTAATAATTTCTGGATTTCATCACCAAATTCTGAAATTAATCCGGGATGATTTGCATCAGGGGGATCTATTCCTATGTTAGGAGTTATTATCTTACCCTCTTCGTCTATAATATTGTATTCTTTTAAAATTCTTTTTTTAGTTTCTAATTCTTCATCATTTGATATCCAAAACATCCCTTTAGGACAATTAATCAAAATCTTTGTAATTAAATGTATTTGGTTCTTACAATTTGGACATTTGTAATAATATGTGTCATCAAGTAATTTTTGGATTAGTTTTGGATCTAACCATGTATTAATTGATGCTTCCCACATAACCTGAAAAGACTTTTCACAGTGAGGACAATTTATTTCAGTACTAGTTAAACGTGTCATTATTCTTCTTTACCCATTTAGAGAATTTAAAATTATTTTTTTTAGTTTTTTTTATTTTGTTAATATTTCATAACATGAATGTCACCAAATCGTGACAAGATTTAAATATTATCATTTTCATTCTATCTATAAAACAATAAAAAAAAAAGAGGTGGTTTTAAAATTTCAGTCAACGGGGATTTTAGAAATAATAGAGCTATTGTTATAGACAATGGAACAGGAATCTCAAAAAATGGATTTGGAGGAGAGGATCAACCACGTTCGGTTTTTCCTACTGTAATCGGAAAACCAAAGTATGGAAATATTATGCCTGATGTAAAGGATTACAGCCGAGAATGGTATATTGGTGAAGAAGCGATGGAACTTAAGGGGATAATGAATCTGCAGTTTCCTATTGAACATGGAGTTGTTGAAGATTGGCCGGCAATGGAAAGAATATATCATTATACATTCTATACAGATCTAAGAATCGACCCTTCAGAATTTCCAGTATTATTAACAGAAGCTCCATTAAATCCAAGATCAAATAGAGAAAAAATGGCCGAAATAATGTTCGAAACATTCAACGTCCCTGCTCTTTATATCGCAACACAAGCAGTCTTATCACTTTACGCTTCTGGTCGAACTACGGGGTGCGTTGTAGATATAGGAGATGGAGTCGCACATATTGTACCAATTTTTGAGGGATTTGCATTAAGTCATGCGATAGAGCGAATTGATCTTGCTGGAAGAGATGTTACAACATATTTACAGAGATTATTAAGACAGAACGGATATACTTTCTATACTTCAGCAGAGAAGGAAATTGTAAGAGATATTAAAGAAAAATTATGCTATGTTGCTATTGATCCGGAAAAAGAGATTATTCTTTCAAATAAAGTAGCTGGGATGACAAAGAATTTTATGCTTCCGGACGGTGAAACTATTACAATTGGACTTGAAAGGTTTTTAGCTCCAGAATGTTTATTCAATCCTTCTGTAGTAGGAAAAGAATTAGCTCCCTTAGATGAAGTTATAATAGGGGCAATTTCTGAATGTGATGTGGATTTGCGAAGAGATCTTTATAGTAATATAGTCCTTTCAGGTGGTTCTACAATGTTTCCTGGTATTAAAGAAAGATTAACTCGAGAAATCAAAGAACAGATTCCTGAATCAATTGATGTAAAAATAATTGCTCCTCCCGAACGAATGTACTCTGTGTGGATTGGTGGATCTATTCTTAGTTCCTTAAAGACCTTTAGTAGAATGTGGGTTACTAGAAGAGATTACAAGGAAATGGGCCCCCAAGTTATTCATAGATGTTTTTAATTTCGTTAAATCAAAATTAAATTAGATGGTATAATAATGGAACAAATAAAAATAATAGATGGAATACCTTGTATTATATTGGATGATGGGATAATTTGGATAGAAGAAGACTTAAAGTCTAAATCTAATAAATTGATCATGCCAGAATATTTCACAAAATTCCAGCAATCAAAGGAACAGAGCTATTACGATAAGGTTTTGGAGGAATTAAAGAAAAAATTTAGAGAGAAATAAATTAAAAATTTTTTTTTTTTGAAAATAAGTAAAAGAGAATAAGAGTATTATGGAAAAAATTATATCCGTAATTGAGAAAAATATTAAAAAAGATCAAGCGAGAATTTCTATAGTATTAATAGAAGATGGAACAAATGTTGTATATTCCACAGAAAATTGGGAAATTAGTGGAGATATCAATCATTTAAATTCTGTCTGGAGTTCTCAAGATTCCAGATATATAACTTTGTCTGATGAGAAATATACAATCCTTCAAAATACAGATGAGAGACTTATTGCTGTTTCCGTGTCAAAAAAAGAGGGAATTGTGGGCTTTAAAGATGAAAAAAGAATAATTGTCTGTAAAGTACCCCAAGATGGAAACATGGATAAAGTTCTTATGGCCACCGCTCGGACTTTAAGTGAAATTGATAGTACTAAACAGAATTATATTACTGACGAAATGCTTATAGAAAAAAGAGGGGAAACTGGTGAATTAACTCCTAAAGTTATTTCAGAAACTTCCCGAGTTCTCGAAAAATTAGGCTTTTATAGAGTTGGATTAAGTGAGGACGATGCCAAGGTATATTTGGCCCTTTTAAGAAAAAGAGAAAAAGGTGAAAAAGTTGGACAGCTAGATAAAGAATTGGATTTGAAGAGAACCCATATTTATCGAATTATTGATAGGTTAATTGAGAAGGATTGGGTTGATAAGTTATCAAAAACTCCCACAGGTGCACAATATTATACAGCAAGACCTCTAGCAGATTTATTGGATAATTTTATCAGAGAAAAAAAGGAAGAGATTAAAGTTTTAGAAGGATTGAAATTAATCATTACAGAAAACTTAGTAAATGGATGGAAAATAATTTCAGATATGGAAAAGGAACAAAAAAATCAATTTGATTTAGACATTCAAGAAATCATTGGAAATGAGAAAGATTTTGGAATTGTGATTTATGAATATGATAGAATAATTAAAGGAGAGGAGAATTTAGATAAAGTAAAACTAAGAATCTATTCTAAAAAGTTGGAAACTATTATTAATGAGCGCAAGGAAATTGGTAAATTGAAAGATTTAACAGAAGTAAAGGTAAATGAAATTGATATCCAAAATTATGTTGGATCTGAAATCTGTGTTAAGTTTAAAAAGGGAAGTGAAATAGCAAATTCTCTTGGAGATGATTGGATTATCGTAGCTAGACTTGTTTCGATCCCAATTGATAATAAGATTTATATCATCTGGGGATCTGAGGGGAAATTTGAAATCCTTATGGATATGTTTCTAAAAATTGGTTTTTAAATCAAAATTTTAGGAGGTGTCAATTATAACCGCACAAATACCAGATGAGTTTATGATAAATGGTGAAAAATTTTCACTAGTTGGTTTAAAAGGTCAAAAATTATATACACCTGAAGATTTTGGAATAAGAGCATTTTTTAGCTGCACAGCTTGTTGGCGGGGTTATGTTATGAAATACTTTTTTACGAAAAACCGATTAATCCTAAATGAAATCTTAGTAAATGTTGCTGATCCTCCAAAAATCAATGGTATTGAACCTCAACAAGGAAATAATTTGTTTAAATATCATTACAAAAATTAAAATCTTCACTCGAATTTTACTGGGATTGTTCTTCTTGCAAAAGACTTTTTACAATCCATGTATGTCCATATGGGTTTTCAGAGACCAATAGCTTTTAAGATGGTTGTTGAAATAGAACTTAAAGATGGAGAAATCATCTCATTAAAAGATCTTTCTAGCCAGATGGAGGAACAGAGAAAAAAGGATCTATATAATGGAGCACACCCCCAATCAAATTCAAAGAAAGACATTGAGAAATGGGTTAAGCAAACCTTTTCTCTTGATTATGACTGATTCTAAATTAAGGTTGATTCTTAAACCTCAGAAGCATTTTTATTTTATTTTTCACAATTCTTTTTTATAACAGAAAATTAGTGTAAAACTTGATTTAATAAATAATAAAAAGTAGAAATTGACATGGAAGAATGGCTAAATTCAAAGGGAGAAATTATACTTAGAGAGTTTGGTATAAAAAGTGGACAAAAAATCTTAGATTTTGGATGTGGAACAGGAGTGTATTCAGTAATCGCTTCTCGAATTGT
>JAEOTL010000173.1 GCA_016839845.1 Promethearchaeota archaeon | reverse complement strand
TTTCAGCATTTTTTATTCCATCATCAACAGTCGGTAACCCCTCCATTGCTTTTCTGATTGCATTTCGAGTTGCTTTATAATTATTAATAAATATTCGTTTTCTTGCACTGGCACTTGGATGAACAAAGACGTTCACAATTATCACAATTTCTTCGGCTAATTCTTTTGGCAGAATTCCATCTTCAACACATTGCATGATCGCTTTTGCTATAGCTGCCTGTGCCGGTCCATATGTTAAACTTGCATGCCGCATTGATGTTGGACGTACAGTAGGAATCATTACAGTAGCGGGCTTTACTTGCATATTTGGTTCAAGTATGACTTGGAGGCCCTCACGTCCTTCTTCGGGATTGGCTAACGCTTGAGCATATGCATTTCCAACGGGACCATTCTTACCACCAATAAGCAAATCGATATGAGCAAGTTCAGGTCTATTCCCTACAAGAGACTCACCTACCTTCAATCTAAAATCGGAAATTTTCTCGGGGGTGACCCCTACAGCATAAAAACGACTTGTGAGAGGTTTTTCTCCGATTTCAAATTGGATCTCCTTTTTCTTAATTAACCCCAACTTTTCAAGCTCAATGCGCAACTCATCTTTAATTTCGTAAGAAAGAGAATCTCCCAATATTAGGGGCTGTCGTGTAGTGCCTACAGGAATTTTCATCATATTAAGGCAAGTTTTTACGCCTAAGGCACCCGAATTTATTAGTAACCTTGCAATTTTCTGTACTTTCTTTTGAAGTTTTTGAGCTTCCCCTAAACGATTGTTTTTTACATGATCATAAATTTCAAGCCATATTTTTGGGAAAACATTAGCAGAACCTAAGATACACCCTGCTGCACCTCCAGCCAAGGCTCCCAAAACATTCTCATCCCATCCTATCAAAACAGAGATTTTATCACTGACTTTTTCTAATAAAGCTGAAAAGTATTTATAATCACCGCTTGAGTCTTTAATTGCGACTATATTTTCAATTTCTATTAAATCTTCCACAACTGGCCATGGGAGTTCTACTCCCGTACAAGATGGGATATTATATAAAACTATTGGAATATCTGTTTTCTCCGTTATCGTATAGTAATGATCATACAATCCTTTTGCTTTGGGCTTCAAGTAATAGGGTGTTACAATGATTACTGCATCAACTCCAATATCAGTTGCTTTTCTAGTAGCTTCGATCACTAATTTTGTCCCAGATTCTCCTGTTCCCCCAATCACAGGCACTCTACCATTTGTTTCGTCTACGACAATTTCAATCACTTTAAGACGTTCATCGAAAGTCATGTTTACAAATTCACCTGTAGTTCCTACCGGAACAAGACCGGTTACTCCTTGCTCGATAAGATGGTTTACTAAATTTCTTAAGTTTTCTTCATTTATCGACTCATCATTCTTGTTAAAGGGAGTAACAATTGCCGGTAAAACACCCGTAGGCCTAAAATCAAATTTGCTCATAATTTAAATGCCTCCTAAAGTGTTCCTCTATGATGTAAATTCTTTGCTGCTATAACGGAAATCCCATTCTCAGTTAGAAGTTTAGCAGTAGTGTTAATTGCGTCATATCGATCTCTATGGTTTATTTTTAATGATTCCCAATGCCCAGCATCGATAATTTCTTGTTTATCTCTAAAATAGTCTAAAATGTCAGTAGGGTAATCTCTTGAACTATCAACTTCGAAATCACCGCCCTCATGCTTAGCGCTAACATTTTTTACATGCTTCGCTAACTCAAGTAATTCGTCCCTCCTATCATAAGGTTGGCGCACAATGCTCTTGTAAGTTTCCGTAATGTGATGTTCGAGCCTTACAACATCTTCAAATCCGAAATTTTTTCTTACAGATGCTGAAAGTTCGATTGTTTGATTGTTTACTGAATTTGAAAGATTGAACCCAATTAATGGGCTTGAACCATCCTCACGGGCGAAAAGTTTAGCGGTCATTAATGTCCAAAGAATGGAATAGGGATTATCATTTCCCATATAGACTGAAATTTTGAATTCATTATTGATACCTAACTTATAGAGAAAATAACCTAAAAGAACTGTACCTGGATTAACGTTTAAAACTTGTTTTACACCATAATTGGTATAATAATATAGGAACTCGTCAACCCATTTAAGAGCATAGTCGTTTGGTTGCCCAACACCCCCAAAATAGCCTGTTATTGTATCTGGGCCACCTAAATGGATATTGATGGGTAATCCATCTGGTCCAGGAGCAGTTCCCTTTGTATCAAGAGTTTCTACACTTGATGCCCCAATAATTTGCATCGCGGCCATCATAGCCAATAGATCCCCGTCTTCCTCTTGTTCTTTCATTTTCCTTACTCGGATTATTCTACCCGGCATTAGTTTCTGATTTTCTATTGCATCTTTTGTGATATCAATAAGGAACGGGAAATATTGGCAAGCAGATAATTCCAAGGTTACAGCGAAATCATCATCAAATTCAGTACTAGCAATTTTATTTCCCAAAACTTTCTGACGATACTCTGGGATAGATATAAATACTTCAGCATCTCTTTGCTTATTTAACCAATTTATATCATCCACATATTCAGGTTTAATCTTTTCTAATCGATTTAATAATGACTCTAAATTACCAGCGTTTTTTGCTTTCGAGTTGATTTCATCAACTCCTCCATATTTATCGATGATTTCAAGTAAACTATTAATAAGAGGGTTATTCTCATCCAACATAAATTCATTGACTATTTTAAATACGTTTTCAGATATTTTTAACTCCTTTCTTAAGTCCTTCAATTTAATATAACCTCCTTTTTTTCATCAAATTTTAACAGATTTAATACAATTGTCTTATGGTTTTAAACTTTTTTGAAGAGAGAAAATAATATATTTCTTCTACACATTCACCAAATATGGCAGAGAATATATCAGTCGAAAAGGTACAAAAATTCATTCTGGAAAAACAAGGCTTAAAAACTAAAAATTCAGGAAAATCGATCCTTGATATAATAAAAATGATTCATAACGTTCAAATCGATACGATTTCAGTGGTTGCACGTTCCCATGATTTAATACTTTATAATCGTCTTCCAGCCTATAAGGAAAAAGATATTTGGGAACTTGAACGAGATAAAAAATTATTTGAATATTATTCTCATGCCCTATGTTTAATCCCAATTGAAGAATTCCCTTTCTATTTATGGATTTTTGAACATATCCGTGAAAATCCGGGAAACTGGACCAAAAATTGGATAAAAGATAATAGAAAGACAGTTGATCACGTATTTGATTATATCAAGAAGCATGGAGAGACTTCTAGCTCAGATTTTAAACAAAGTCGGAAATCAGAAAAAGGAGGATGGGGCAATATTAAAGCAGAAAATATGGCTCTTAAATACCTTTTTGATTCTGGAAAACTTCTCATCTCCTTTCGAAAAGGATTTCAAAGATATTATGATTTAACTGAAAGGGTACTTCCCGCAAATATTGGTACTGAACCTTTAGAAAAAAGTGAACTGCCCTCCTATATATTAAACATTATTTTAACAGGATTAGGCGTAGTTAGTTCTAATGAAATGGTTAGCTATCTAGGTAGAATATTCCCTCGAATCGTTTGGAAGGGTAAAAAGCAAGGAGTAAATGAATTTTTAAATACCTGTGTCAAAGAAGGACTTTTAAGGACCATAAATGTCCAAGATCTCAAGGATCCCTATTATGTTTTAGAATCGGAATATAACTCTTTAGCGAGTGAAGACCCAGAAATACCTCATGATGTACCTGTTAAACTACTCTCTCCTTTTGATAATATCATTCGAGATCGTTATTTCTCAAAAAATATATGGGAATTTGATTATAAATTTGAAGCGTATGTTGCAAAAGCAAAAAGACAATTTGGGTTTTTTTGTCTGCCAATTTTAGACATCCATGATTTGGTTGGATTCGTCGATGTAAAGGCTCACCGGAAAGATAAAAAGCTTGAATTAATTTCAGGGTATATCAATAAAGAGGTTGACACTAACTTTACATATCGTTTTGCTAAAGGCGTCAAATTATTTGCTCATTTTCATAATTGTTCTGAAATAACAATCGGCAGTTTTTATCCAAAAAAGATGAAAGAAAACTTGTTAAAAGAGATAAAAACTACTTAGAAAGAACTAACTGATCTTATTAGTTTCTTGATATTTCGATAGGTATGTAACGATTTACAAAAGTTTAACTGTAATTTCACATCTTGATATGTATTACAATTCATTAAAATAAAGGTTAAAATGTTTAAATATAGTGTATCTATTCTAGGAACGGGATTTATAGGTTTATGTTCAGCAGCTTGTTTCGCTCAAAAAGATATAAAAGTATTAGCTTCTACACACAATCAAAAAAAAGCTGAAATGATTAATAACTGGATATCTCCTTTCTATGAGGAGGGGTTAGCCGAGATGCTTCTTGAAATTAAAGAAGAAAAACCTGATCTTTTAAAATGTTTAACTGATCCAATACAAACGGTTTTAGACACTGATATTATAATGATCACCCAAGGAACACCCATGCGCCCCGACAAATCGATTAACCTTGGATATATCGAGAGCACGGCCCGAGAAATTGGTGAAGCCATAAAAAATAGTGATAAATATCGCCTGGTTGTTGTAAGATCCACCGTGGTACCCGGAACTACAAGGAGTTTGGTAGGAAAAATAATCTCAGAAGTTTCTGGTAAGGAACCTGGTAAAGACTTTGGATTATGCATGCAGCCAGAGTTTCTAGCGGAGGGTAGGTCGATTGAAGATACTCTTCGACCTGATAGGATTATTATTGGTGAATTCGATGAAAGAAGTGGACAGATGCTTCAAGAGCTCTATGAATACTTCTATGGGGACCATTTAAAAAATTGTCCTATCAAGAGAATGAACTTAGAAAGTGCTGAATTAGTAAAATACGGAAATAATTGTCTTTTAGCAACCAAAATCTCTTACGCTAATGAGTTTGCGAACCTTGCAGAATTAGTTCCCAATGTTGACGTTGTCCAGGTTATGGAAGGTGTAGGATTAGACTACAGAATTAATCATAGATTTCTTGGTGCCGGTGTTGGATTTGGAGGAGCTTGTTTTCATAAAGATGTAAACGCTATAACAAAATGGTCAAGATCTAAAGGTTATACTTCAGAAATATTAGAGGCAGTATTAGAAAGAAATGATCTTAGAGCTATACGGATTGTTGACATTGCTGAGGGATTAATAGGGAAATTAGAAGGCAAAAAAATAACACTCCTTGGGCTATCTTTCAAACCTGGAACTGATGATATGAGGGAAGCTCCAAGTATTCGAGTTATTAACGAGCTATTGAGGAGAAATGTAACTGATATAGTCGGCTATGATCCTAAGGCAAAAGAATCAGCAGAAGAAGCTATTGGAGATAAAATTAAGTATGCAAAATCTATTGAAGATTCTTTAAAAAACTCTGAGTGTGCCCTTCTTATTACTGATTGGGATGAATTCAAGCAATTGACACCCAACGATTTTAAGAGATATATGAAAAGCCCTAATTTAGTAGATGGTAGAAGGATTTATGATTACGATGAGTTCAATAAAACCCTCCTCTTTAGGGCAATGGGAAGAATAAATTTAGAGTAGATAAGGAAATCTACTACAATAGTTAAGATTTCGTTGATCCCCATGGGGTATCCGCATTCCAACGCTCCAAAGTCGCTTCTAACTTATCTCTAACTTCTTTTTCTTTACTTGTTTCTGCCAAGTTTTCATACTCAAAAGGATCATTCTCTAAGTCATAAAATATTGTTCGACGATTTGTTAACTGCCTATTTTCTAAATTTAATCTCTTTCCGAAAATATGTTTCGGTGTGCGTATTGCAGCACCTTGATACATTGATTCAATAAAAGTGTAGTTTGTTTTAAGAGTTTCTGCTTCCCCTGAGATGATTGGAGCAAGACTTTGTCCCTGAATATGTTGAGGGATATCAATCTCTAAAAATTCCAGAATCGTTGGTGCTATGTCAATAAGTGACCCGATCTGTTCTGTTACAACTTTCCCTTTCTGATTTCTGGGAACTCGCCATATGAAAGGTATTCTTGATGATTCTTGATAGAATGAGCCTTTTTGCCACAGACGGTGACTGCCTAAGTTGTCTCCGTGGTCAGTTGAAAAAATCACTATTGTATCCTCCTCAAGTCCCGCCAGTTCGATATTTTTAAGGAGTTTGCCAATAGTGTCATCTACCCAGGTCGTAGATCCATAATATAACGCATATAAGTGTCTCAGATCAAAATCTTCTGAAATTTCTTCTGTAAATCGAAGGCCAAAGTCATAATATTTTCTATCATATACATAACTTCGGAAATTGGGCATGTCATGAGACATTTTACCCTCGATTATCGCATTCTCCCGGATTTGCATATCTTCGGGGTTATACATTTTTTGATAATGTTCCGGGATATCCCAATATGGTAGATGCGGTGGAGAGATGTTGTAGTAGAGGAAAAATGGTTGCTCTGAATCTTTCTGTGTCTGCAAGAACTTGCCCACTCTTTCTGCTTCGAAATCTACTGTAAATCCTTCAGGGATGAATTCAGGTCCGCCGTTTTCTGTGTATTTCTGACCGACGTGGACATGATAAACTCTTGGAATTAAATAATAATCGAATCCGACATCGTGGGGCCACGAATGTACGTGCCATTTTCCAATGGCGACAGTGTGATAACCATTAGAACGAAGGATTTCTGGAAGCGTTGGGTCCTTAAGATGTGGTCTCCCCCTCCTCGGATACTCTGGCATAATCCAACCACCTTCTGGAAGAAGCGCAACCGTGTTAAACAGTTGTCCACAGCAAGTTCGACTGTATTGACCTGTGAGCACTATTGATCTTGCTGGCATGCAGAGAGGATTATTCGTCACCCCATGCTCGAACCGTATTCCCTCATTAGCTAATCTGTCAATGTTAGGGGTGCGAATTATATCATTTCCGTAAGCACCAACTTCAAATGCTCGAAGCTGATCACACAAACAGATAATGATGTTAAGTCGATTATGCTTTTTCTTCATTATTTTTAATCCTTAGTTAATTCAATAATGTTATATTAAACTAATTTAATTTGATTTAATATTTTACTACTACTAATAACCAATGCAAAATATTGGTGTCTTCACTTATTTTAAGGTTTTCTTAGCAAATTCCAGCATTTGAGTCATAATGGGAATAGCTTCACTATGATTTAAAATTGACGAGACGTGACCTGCTTTTTCCTCAATCGCAAGTTCGTGTGGGTGATTCATTTCTTTTAACTTGTTTATAAATTTCTCTATTGGTGGCCATGGACATCTAGAATCTTTTTTACCAGCCATAATCAGTACTGGTGCTTTGATTTTTGAAATATGAGTAATTGGTGATCGATCAATATATAACTTTTTATATTTCCCGCGTGGTGGCCCACCAAATAAAGTAATATCAAAGAGTTTAAACATAGCATCAGCTAATTTATAATCATCCACCCAATCAGTAACGGGAACTGTAGCTATTCCAGAAACAAAAACTTCAGGTTTCTTAGTAAGAGCTATTAGAGTCATATATCCCCCATACGATCCCCCCATTATCCCTATCTTATTCCCGTTAATTTCTGGTTGATTTTTTAACCACTCCACACCATGAATTATATCTTCAAGATCACCCCCTCCAGGGTCTTCAATATCCAGCAATTGAAATTCCTTTCCATATCCCGTAGAGCCTCTAAAATTAGGACTTAACGTGCCAATACCATTGAGAGACGCAAGATGCATATTAACTCCCCCCATCCAAGAGTCATTTGATTGTGCCCAAGGCCCTCCGTGAGCTAGTATTGCAGCAGGATATGGTTTTTTCGCTTCTATAGCCTGCATATACCATGCATGTATCTTTCTTCCATCAAATGACTCATACCAAACTGATCGAGGTTCTTTTAATCGAGAAGGGTCGATGTTGAAATTTCTTGAGGTTAAGGGAATAGTATTACTAGTCCCAATCTCATGGAGATAAATACCAAGAGGAGAAACCATTGATGAATGTAAGACCGTTATAAATTTTCCGTCCTTCCGTAATTTAGGAGTTTCTAAAGTTCCTTGAGGAACTGGTAAAGCGGAACTTCTACTTTCCGAAAGTGGGTGAGAGTGTAATGTTGTTCGAGCATGTTTACTGATGAGATAATATACTAAATCATTACTTGAACCCCAAATTACCGGTTCTAGCGCTGTAGGAACCTCCTCATCTTTTTCTAACTCTAAAAAAATTTGTTCTTCCCCTTGAAAATCTTGTATTACTACCTGTCTCCACCCACTTGCATTACTTGAAAATGCTAACTTCTTACCATCAGGAGACCATGCAGGAGTACCCTCCATTGATTTATCACTTATATTATACACGATTACATCAGATGGATCTTCCCTACTAATGATCATTACTTCACTATTGACAAACAGCCTTTTCATATTTGTCATTGCTAACCATTTTCCATCGGGTGAGTAATGTAAATCCACTGTAAAAGGAGAGGGTTCTTTCAATGGTATTGCCTCGCCTGTTTCTAAGGTCAAGATTTCAATGCCGGGTGCTATCATCGAGACATAACTTCGAGCGATTTCTTTTCCACTTGGATGCCAATCTATGGCAATCGTTCTCTGATCGGTATCTGTTAATCGTTTTGGAGTTCCCCCTTCCGTGGGTAACAGATACAATTGAAATATTTCATTTCCTGCCTCGTCTTGAAAATAAATTAAATTACTACCATCTGGTGAGATTTTAGCGGCCATTACAGGTTCTTTACCACTATTAATTTGTTTTGGTTCTCTACTCATATCCACCGGAACAGAATAAAACAGAGGAATGCCAGTAATATTTGAGTTGAATAAAAGCGTTTTAAAATTCTTATCAATATCATAATCCCAGATTATAGGAACTTTTAGTAAGTCAATAATGTCAATAGGTACAATTATACACCTTTTCTATTTTTTAAGAACTCTAGTTAGCTATTTATTTTTTCTTTAGATTTAACCAAAGTGTATAATTTTGACTGTTTTATAAATCTATAATTTTATTCGCTTACAGAAATGTACATTTTTTCCAACTTTTAGCTTTTAAGAGCAACAATTGTTTAACTAAATTATTTAGAGTCAAGAATTTTTTGAATTCTGTCTAATCTTTCATCTCTTGAGAGTCTATTGTGTATAGGGTTATGATCACCATATAATCCCCTATGATATGTTTGTCTATTACCACGATAGAATACTCCTAAAGTAAATTTACTTTTATTTCTTGCATTTATCAATCCTTCCTCTTTGTTCTGTAGTTCTTTATCAAGGTATCCAATATGATCCTTATATTCTTCCCATTTATGATAGGTAATAGCCGGTTGTATAACTTCGATGAATGAAAAACCCTCATGTTGTACTCCTTGAATGATAATATCGGTAAGATGATCTATATCCCCTGCATAAGTTCTAGCCACGAACGTAGCTCCAGCCTCAATCATTAATGATATCGCATTAAAAGGTTCTTCAATACTTCCCCGAGGTGTGGAAGGTCCTCTCCAACCTTTTTCTGTTAACGGGCTGTATTGTCCCGTAGTCAGGGCGTAAACACTATTGTTGTGGAGGATGAAAGTCATATCTTGGTTTCTTTTTGCTGCGAATATCGTATGTGCGAGTCCCTCCCCCATTCCATTTCCATCTCCCGAAAAATTAATTACCTTTAATTCGGGATTGGCAATCTTAATACCCTCTGAATTCGAACTGTTTCTTCCATGAAGCCCGTAAAAACCACTGAGGTTGAGATAATCAAAAATCTTAGCATGACATCCAATTCCAGCAGTAATCATGATATTTTCCCTTTTTATCCCCTTGTTTTCTAATAATGGAACTGCATTCCTGATTGCAGAAAGGATGGCAAAATTACCGCATCCTGGACACCACGTAATTTCAGCTTGAGTTTTAAGAGTTTCAACCATTTTAGAGCACCTCCTTGAGTTGGTTTGAGAGTTCAATTGGGTCAAATGGACGACCATCATATTTTTTTATTGTATCGCTGATTTTTAAACCGGCTTTTTCCTTTAGGAGAGATGTAAATTGACCTGAAATGCTCTGTTCTACCACAATATTCTCTTGTTCTTGGAATTCCTCTAAGTCCCAAACGGGAAGAGGACTCAAATAAATAGGTTGAACAGTAGTAGGATTTAATTTCCCGTACCTAAGAGCTTCTAATACAGACATGTAGGTTGAGCCATAAGCAAAAATATTGGTTGGAAGTTCTCCTCGAATTATGTTAACTGTTTTTTTACTCTTTAGATAGTCAATAAAGGTTTGAAATTTTCTATATCGTTTTTCATGCATAAAGGCAATTGTTTTTCCATTTTCGGTGGTAATGCCGAGTTCATCATGCTCATAACTATTCCATTTTATAACTACTTTAGATGGAGGAAAGAGCATTGGGGAGATTCCATTTTCATTATCTTGATATCTTCTATAATCATTGCCCTTAAACAAATCTGGTTCTGCCCATGTGGTTTTATCTAAATCCAATTGAATAGTCATTCCACTCTCAGAAAGATGTTTTTCAGTCAACAATATACCGGGAGTTTGAAATCTCCATACATGATCCAACATTTCAGCCGTCAAATAGTACGCTTCTTCTACAGTAGCAGGAGAGGCAACAATTCTTAAGAAATCTCCATGGCCAGCAGTAAGTGCAAATGATAAATCTGCTTGTTCTGTATAAGTAGGTACACCTGTAGCCGGACCAGGTCTCTGGGATAATACTACTAACAATGGTGTTTCGGTTATTCCAGCCAGAGAGTAACCCTCAACCATTAATGCAAACCCACCACCGCTAGTGCCCACCATAGACTTCGCTCCAGCTACAGCAGATCCTATCGCCATATTTATAACACCAATCTCACTTTCTGCATGGACTACTGCTATACCGAAATTTTCTGCCTGACGCGCTAGGGTGTGTAAAATAGTCGATGCTGGAGTCATAGGATATGCATAGTATGTATCCAACCCTCCAGCTAATGCTCCAAGGCTAATCGCTTCATTACCCGTAATAATTGGTCTTCTTTTATCTCCTCTCTCTAATGGGAATTTATTTTCACACCCAATTTTCACCATATCGTAAATCGTATTGGCGAATGCAATATTATTTTCAATACCGCGAGGATATTCGTTTTTTATAATTTGGTTCATATCTTCTGGCTTAAATCCGATAGTTGACGCTAAAACGGCTACGGCACCAACACCATACATAAGGCTCTTCATTGGATATTTTTCTGCTTCTGAAGTAAGTGGCACCCCAATTCCATCAACATTATCTTGCTCATCTGAATTATATATGATGATCCCATTATCTGCGACATCGTTAATGTGAGTTTCACAGCTCCGTTTGTCAAAATTAACCACCAAGTTAGCATTCATGTAATGGCTACTAATCCATCTAGGGGAGGTACTTACGACCGAAAAATTGTGCCCTCCACGAATTAAACTCATGTAGTCATCCATTTGAAACACTTGCCTTCCCATACTTGAAAATATATGTGCTGCAACAGATCCGGCTTTTTTTACCCCTTCTCCAGCCTTACCTCCAACAAGAAAAGTAAAAACATCATTACTCATATTGTTTTAAACCTCGGTTGATAACCTTTTAAAATCTTAAAGTTTTGTTTTATTTCTTGATTTAGCCCTAAAATATTTAAAGATATGGTTTATAGATCCTAGTTTTGATTATTTTCATGCAAAAAGGGTATAATTTAGAAAAGGGAAAAACCACAAGATGGACAATTCTTCTTATCTCCTATCATGATTTTGCTACAATTTGGGCAAATTTTGATATGACTTGTTTTTTTCCTAAGTTCTTCTTCCTGAATGGAAAGAG
This sequence comes from Promethearchaeota archaeon, assembly GCA_016839845.1. The sequence goes on along the minus strand of JAEOTL010000173.1, from coordinate 14,993 downwards.
GGAGTTCCCCGGAGTATTCATCCCCTACTACCATTGGATCATCCTTATGGACAATTTTGGGGTGAGATTTAGTTTCAATTTCATGTAGATACGAAATTATATCTTTTTTTTTCATTTTATTTAAATCTGCAATTGTAGGGATTTTCCCTTTTTGAACATCGATGACATAATTTTTATCAAGCGTTAAAATATTGAAACAGTTATGACATCGAAACACATGAGGAATCCCAATATTAGTCGTTTCTGCCCACTGCGCCCAACACACTTCATGAGTTACTGTGTCGCAAGAAGGACATTTAACAATACTATGATCATCCTTTTGGAAACAAATTGAACATGATTCTATATTATCAACTTTTGATGGGTTATCTGCTAGATTAATATAAAACTGCTCGTTTTCAGGGAGAATCGTTCGAATTTTTTTTACAAATGATGGGTCTGATACATATTTCTTTTCTGAAAGAGTTTTTAGAACAGAATTTAATCTTTTAACATTTCTAATTCCATACAACTCCCCATTTGCTAAATTTGCTAATCTTAGTAATTTTTGAGCTTTGTCTGAGTATGGGGATCCAATTAGCACAATATCTATAAAAAAGGGCATATCCTTTACCTTTTTAATGAGTTCCTCTAGCGCAGGCAGATAATCGTCGGGGATCTCGTATGTAGCACTATCTGCTAATATTACTAACCGAAAGAATTTTTGAGATATTTTTTTGTAGACCTCTATAATGAACGTTATTGCTATAAATATTCCCCCTGCTAAGTTTGCTCTTACGATGTCCTTATTTAATGATTTCAGAGTGCTCACAATATAAATGGGGTCAAAAACAAAATGATCCAAATAATTAGGACCATCTTTTAAGTAAACCACAAAATTAAACCTATCTGAAGGATCCGTAGATTGCTTATTTTTCATAAAGTCCAAAACTGCTGAAGAAACCTGACGGAATTTCGTGTATTTGGGAGTAAACGCATAAAAAATAAGACAATCTTCACTTTTAGAATATTCCATGCCAGAGCTACAATTTTAATGTGCTAACTATATACAAGATGCTTATTATAACATTCGTTTAGAGATTAATAAGTTTAAGGATAATCTAAGTTTGCTCAAGTCCTTTTTATTAGGTGACCCTTATATTCCATACAACAAATTTTTTAATAAAATGAACACTTCCTAATTTAAATTAAATGAATATTTTATCATAAAGAAATAACTAATAAATCATATTTCAAGCTAACTCAAATTAACATTTTTATAAGAAATATAAAAACCGTTAGTTAAATTTAAGGAGTAATCATGCAAGTATACAGGCTTAAGATTAACCGAAACATTTGTACCGGCTGTAATGTATGTGTTGTTTCATGTCCGATTAATTTTGATCAGTTAAAACATAAGAGTTATTTAACTGAAGAGAATGCGGTAATTTTAGTAAAAAATGGGATAGCATATGACATATACAAAGATGAAAGAAAAGCTAATTGCGACGGTTGCGGTGTTTGTATTGCTGCGTGCCCCCAGTCAGCAATATCGTTAGAAATTATTGAAGTTAAGTGAGGTGTAATAAATTTCATTTCCAAAAATATCAAGATCGATTAGTAAAGAACTAGAACACGTAAAAGTTCAATTCCTTACCGAAAGTCTGGAATTAATGCTAAACCGTGAAAGATGTGTAGGCTGCGGAACTTGTGCAAGAGTATGTCCTAAAGATGCTATTTCTCGTGGTCCAGTAGGCACATCCCGTCGATTTCCAACTTTAGAAGATATAATCCCCGAAGTATATGACCCAGAAGCGTGTGTTTTTTGTGGCACGTGTGTATATATGTGCCCTTTTAGTGCTTTAACATTAAAAAAAGACGGTGAAGTGGTCGAGTTAGATGATATTATGATAATTAAAGAACATGTTGTTCCCAAATTAGAATTTGAAGCAAAAAAATTAGTTGCGAATGATGGGGTTGAACGTGTTGCAAAACAATATACTGTTGCTGAAGTGAGCATCGTTGACGAAGAGTGCGCTGGTGGTTGTCAAACTTGTGCAGACGTTTGCCCATCTGGAGCTATAACTGTTCCTCCTAAGTCTGACAAAGGCTGGGAAACAGTTCCAAATGTAGTTGTCGATGCTGATAAATGTATTGCTTGCGGAGCATGTGATAATGGCTGTCCGACAGGGGCAGTAAAATTAAAAATTACTGAAGTTAAAACTTCAGGTGAATTCAGTGAGATGTTTTGGGTACCACTCTTAGAAAGATTGAAGACATTAAGATGGAGTGGAACCTCGGAGGAGAAGAAGGAATGAGTTTAAATAATTTAACACTAATAACCTGCCGCACAATAGAACAAGGCGTAGCTCTTGAAGGAGGTAAAGTTTCCAGAGAAAATGTCCGTGCAGCTGGCATATGCGCTTTTGATAAAGAGGATTTTAAGAAGTTGGATTGCCTAGTGGGTTCTCCAGTGAGAGTCGCAACTGATTTTGGAGATGTTTTAGTTTATTCTACGATTTCAGAAGAAGGTCCTCATCCAGGAATAATATTCATACCTATGGGTCCATGGGCAAATCAAGTTGTTAATCCGGACTCACAATCATGTGGCACCCCCACATATAAAGGCATGAAAGCGTCTGTTGAAGTCGTTCCAAACGGCAAGGTATTAGATGCTTTGAATTTAATCAAATTATTAAAGGAGACGTGAAAATGGTAGAAAAAATCGAGACTACTACGGATGTTATTTGTCCATTCTGTGGAACTTTATGTGATGATTTAGAAGTAGATATAGACATTGCTACTCAAAAGGTTATAGAAGTAAGGAATGGATGTCAGATTGGATCAAAAAAATATTTTGCATCAAATCCTAGTGATCACCGATATGAAAAACCTTTAATTAAGGATAATGGTTCTTTTAAAGAAGTGTCATGGGATGAAGCACTTGACAAGGCTGCTGATATCTTAGTAAAAGCTAAAAGGCCTTTACTATACGGATTTTCTAGTACTGAATGTGAAGCCCAAGGTAAAGGTGTGGAGTTAGCAGAGATTTTAGGTAGTATATTAGATAATACCGCGTCTGTATGTCACGGACCATCATTGTTAGCAATTCAAGACGTTGGTGCACCCACATCAACATTAGGAGAATATAAAAATAGAGCTGATCTTGTCGTATTCTGGGGATGCAATCCAGTACACGCACATCCAAGACATCTAGGGCGATATAGCGAATTTGTAAGGGGTTATTTCAGAAAAGATGGCAGAAATGATAGACAAATCATAGTGGTTGACCCAAGAAATACACATACAGCCCAAATAGCAGATCTTTTCGTTCAAGTAAACCCAAGTGAAGACTACGAACTCATAAATGCAATGAGAGCAATCCTCAGAGGAACAGAGCTAGATGAAGAAGAAGTCTCTGGAGTATCAATGAAAGATATTATAGCTTTAGTAGATAAATTGAAATCCTGCAATTTTGGAGTAGTGTTTTTCGGAATGGGTCTCACTCAGTCTCTGGCACATCATCGAAATGTTGATGCTGCAATTTGTTTGGTAAGAGAATTAAATGATCACACTAAATTTTTGTTGACCCCCATGCGGGGTCATTATAATGTTGCTGGTGCGAATCAAGTATTTACATGGAACACAGGATATGCATATTCAATTGATTTCTCTAAAGGATATCCTCGTTATAATCCGGGAGAATTTTCATCTGTTGATATATTGATGAGGAATGAAATCGATGCTTCATTGATTGTTGCCTCGGATCCAGCAAGCAATTTTCCTGCTGATTCAGTTAGAAATTTGTTTAAGCATCCAATGATCGCTATTGAACCACATCATACACCTACCTCTGTAAACGCTGATGTCGTTCTTCCTCCTGCTATCGCCGGAATTGAATGCGAAGGTACTGCTTATCGAATGGACAGTGTACCACTTAGATTGCGAAAAGTTAAAGATGCTCCTGGTGAATGTTTAACTGATAAAGATATATTAGAAAGGCTTATTGAAGTAGTTAAAAAAAAAAAGGGTGAATGAGATAAATGCCTGAGATTAAGTTGAAATTTAAAACGCAAACTGATTTTCCTGTAGAAGCAGATGTCATTTCACCTGACAATTTCTCTGGAAAAACCGCTGCGGAAATAAAAAATTTAGAAGTCTATCATGGTAACGAAGCAAAAGCCCTCGGAGACTTCTTTGGTGTGTCGGGAAAAACTGCGGATATAGCAGATACAAAGATCGTGATTGATGGGGATGTCTCTAATGTTAAGCGCATTGGAGAAAAAATGACAGGCGGAGAAATTGTTATAAATAGCAGTGTGGGAATGCATGTAGGGAATAACATGTCTGGTGGGAAAATCATTGTGTATGGTAATGCAGATGATTGGGCTGGCGCTATGTTGAATGGTGGGGAACTCGAGATTACAGGGAATGCGGGTAATTATGTAGGTGCGGCTTATAGAGGATTTTGGAAAGGAATGCAAAATGGAATTATAAAAGTTCATGGACGAATAGGTGATGAGGCCCTAACCTGGGTAAATGGCTCTAAACCGGCAAAAAGGTTTCCAACACTAATATGTGGGAGTGCTGGCTCCTTTTTAGGAATTCATAGCCATGGTGGGACAATAATTGTTGAAGGTGATTGTGATAGATGTACGGGAGCAGATCTAGTAAGAGGTACAATTGTGGTCAAGGGAAAAGTATCTAGAAGACTGCCTTCTTTTAAGAAAGTCGGTGAAGTAAAAGAGATCGAACTTATGAACGGAGATAAGATAACGGGGAAATTTATTGAATATAGTGGTGATCACTCTGTTGCGAAAAACCATTCCAAAATAGACAAGAAAACGGGAGAAATATCAAACAGCTCAAATGGCAGGCTTTATATAGCCGCTTAAAAATCATTTAAACTACTCTTTCTATTTTATATCTTTTATTTGGTATTAGGAAGATAAGCGGTTCTCATTAAAGATACATTGCTTTTCAAAGTAAATGCAGCTCTTTGGAATACTGCTCTTTTCCCCTCCTCCCATAAAGTCTTATCAATGTCATCTGGTTTGATACCGGTAAGTTTACGAGTTTCTTCCCAGTGAGATATCGATTTATACCCCGCGAATAATTTTATTGCGTGCAATCTTTCAAAAGAGAGAGAAGAGAAGAGTCCAAGCACACTACAACCCCAAGCTTCATAAAGAGGCCAAACTTTGTTGTAGGATAAATCAGCACATTGCTCAATATCTTTCTTATGAATATAAAACACTCTGTTAGAATAAATGGGGCGATAATCATCAATAGGAAAAGGATCTTTCGGACGGGATGTAATTGAAGTGAGAATTTTAACTTGCTCATTCTCAACCAGAGCTATTTCTTTTCTAGTTTTCTTAATTTGAATTTTATGATATGTTTCGACATCGGAATACCGAGTAATTTGCAAAAATATATTGCGAGGAATCCCAATAACACCTTGTAATAAGCATATGACTCTTGCTCCCCTATTTTCTATTTCTGGGAAAAAGTCATTTTTACACGATGAAATATACTTTTCCAATGGCTTATTATCCATCCCAGACGTTTGTCGAACAGTAGTCATTCTTTCTTCATAAATAAAGTTATCAAATATCATATTAGTGGTATCTCTTGTTGAAAGTTGTAATATAATATAATAATAATTATTATTAATACATGCATGATAAATATTAGATTAAACACTTTAATGAGATTTCAAGACTATGACCATAAGGAATAAAATAGGAATTGTCTTAATGATCATCGGGGGTATACTGATGATCCTTAGTTCCACAGTTGGGAGTATAGGTGTATATGAATTTTTAGAAGATTATTTGGTTAATCAATTCCCGAGCCTTATACAATTGTTACAAATTGTTATGACGGTTATAAGATTCATCGCAGACTGGGGAGGAGGTGCAATAATATTTGGTGCATTCTTAATAATGTTCAATCAATATCGATTAGGTAAATGGATTATTAGTGTTGGACTAGCTTTTGGTACTATCGCTCTAATTATTTGGGTGATTTCAAAAATCGTTGATATTACGGGCATTGTTATAGATCCTCAGATTGATCTTTATTTGGATAATTTGAAAGGTTTTTTTACATATGGGACTACTCTCCAATTCTCAGGGGTGACTATTGTGATTATTGGAAGGATTTTTGTAAAGAAACCTAAGAAAGAGAAGGAAGAAGAAGCAGAAGAAACAGAATCTACAGAGGGAGCCCCTCCTGGCTCAAAATCTTGTCCGAATTGCGGATCAACTGTAAACTGGACCGCAAATTTTTGCAATGAATGCGGTACCACATTTGATTAAAATAAGTTTCTTATTTTTTATTTTATAATTTGATTTTCGAGAGATTAGGTCGGAATTTTGTATAAACGTAAAATAAAGATAACCAGAATTAAAAAAAAAGAGAAGAACAAAGTAGACGATCTGATTCTTGTCGAAAAACCTATTGATATTTTTATTAATTCCGAACCTATTGTGAATATTATTTGTTTACCCCAAGATCTTAAAGAATTAACGTATGGATTTTTATTTTCAATTGGGATAATAGATTCTGCAAATGACATCAAAGAAATAAAGATATCTGAAGTAGATAACAACATAAAAGTTGAGCTTAAAAATTCTCTGGACTTCACAGCTGAAGATATTGACATGAACCCCGTAAGTAGAGTTGTTGATACAACTTGCGGGATCCCCTCACCTTGGAGAAAATTAATTAAAAACAAACTGGATGAAGCAAAAGTTAAGGAAGAACTCTGGGCTGATGAGACAATGAAGATTCATTCCAGTACTCTATTTTCTGCTATAAAAAAAATGCAAATTGCCACTCCTTTGTATCGTGAAACAGGAGGTTGCCACGGAGCCGCAATCTTTAATCAAAATGGGGAGATTTTAAGTGTAAAAGAGGATACTGGGCGACATAACGCAATAGACAAGGTTATAGGGGAAATGATTCTGAAGGATTTGAGTTTTGATAACGTTTTTTTAACCTCTACTGGACGATTAACAAGCGACTCTGTACTTAAAGCGATCCGTGCAAAAATCCCTATCGTTGCTTCTTTTTCGGCAGCAATAGAATCTGGGATTAAATTGGCGTTTGCGTATGGGATCACATTAATTGGATTTGCTCGAGGGAGTAGGATGAATATCTATACTCATCCTGAGAGAATAGAGATTTGAATATAATTCAAAGCATTTATAAATTAAAGAATGGTATATTGAACTAAGAAAATTACATTTCTGAGATAGAAGATTATGCAAAATACAAAATGGGTTATTTTATGTATTATCGGTGGCATCCTTATGATCTTGGGATCCACTATAGGAAGCATAGCTTTTTTTGAAACAATTTTTGGGCTACTTTCAGGATTTCTTAGTCAATCATTAATAAATATTATAGAAATAGTACTTCAAGTTTTAGGCTATGTAGCTAGCGGGGGTGGCATTTCAGTTATAATCGGAGCGATTCTTGTTGGAATTGGAGTATACCGACTTGGAAAAATTATTATTGCTATAGGGGCAGGGATGGGGCTTATTGGATTTATCATTTTCCTTGTTGTTAGCATTCTAAATGGCTCAGTAGTAAATGAAATTAACGGGATAATATTAGAAATCATTAACGGCGGGTATGGTTTTATAGGAGTGCTTATAACCATTGTTGCTCGTTCAGGGATGGATGACGAAGACGAAGACGAAGATTAAATTCCCTTTATTAAATTTCTAATTTTTATTTCTTTTTGATTTTAACACTATTACATTAACTTAATAGAGAGAAGATTTTTAAGAAATTTAACATTTTCAAATGCAACTAAACGCTATAAAATATAAAAGAAGATTAATTATGGCTAAAGCAGAAGATTTCAAATTGTTTCAAGGCTGTGTAATAGGTAATCGTATTCCCTTTATTGAAGCATCTGCGAGAAAAGTTTTCGATAAGTTAGGAATAAAGGTATCGGATGCCGCATTCGCGTGCTGTCCTGACCCTGTAGGTTTTAATAGCACTGATCACCTTAGCTGGCTCGCTATGGGAGCTAGAAATCTCACAATCGCTGAACAGGAGGGAAAAGACATTATATCCTTATGTAACGGTTGTTTTCAAACTTTAAAGCTTGTTAATGAAGAACTAAAACATGATGATCATGAAAAAGAGAAAATAAACAAGCTTTTAAGCACGGTAGGGAGAGAATTTAAAGGCACGTCCAATGTGAAACATTTTGTAGAAGTACTACATGAAGTCGGTGTTGAAAAGATAAAAGAGTTTGTCACAAAAGACTTATCCGGAATCAAGGTTGCATGTCATACAGGATGTCACTATAATCGGCCCTCAGAAAAAGTGCAGACCGATGACCCAATGAAACCAGTGAAATTGAGAGAAATTGTAGCTGCAACAGGTGCTATCCCCGTAGATTATGACGAAGAAGTTCTCTGTTGTGGAAACGGTGTTGGATATGCTGAAGAAGATACAGCAATGCAAATTCTGTCAAATAAAATGACAAGTGCTATAAATGCTGGAGCTGAGGCTATGATTGTCAATTGCCCAGCATGCTTTCAGCAATTTGACAGTAATCAGAAAAAAGCTGAGAAAATCAATGATAGTACCTTCGGGATTCCGATATTGTATATAACTGAACTATTGGCACTAGCCTACGGAGAAAATCCCGACGATTTGGGGCTTAAATTTCACCGGGCAAGAGCAACCGCATTTTTAGAAAAACATGGTCTAAAGCAACCTAAAAATTAAGTGGGGTAATCTTAGAATCAAAGGTTACCAATTTTCTTCTAATTCTTTTTGCATCATATTTCTTACCTTATCCACTGCCCATATCACAAATTTGTAACATACATCTCCCCAAATGTTATTTTCGATGTATTCTACCATAACTTTCGGATCACTAAAATCGTAACGACATAAATCTGGGCAGAATATCGAGCCAAATGCTTTTTCAAATTCGGAGCAAAAAGCTGATGCTTTTTGATAGGTTAAAGGAACCAAATTACTTTCCATCTTTTCTTTGCCACCTAAAATTACTCCTATTGCGGCACAACCTCCACATACTACCCCGCATGGTCCTGCTTGTCCTGTTTGAGATTTATATCCTCCAAATCCACTAGATAACGGAATCATAGTATTATTAATTACTCCGCCTTGAATTCCGAGAATTTCTAAGATACTTGTTAATGTAATCTCGGCACAACCTCCTTCAGCAGGATTAGCGGTAGGTAAGAATTTATTTAGCTCCCTTAGCTTCTCATCAAATTTGGCATTAATACCATGGGTTAGATTGTCCTTAATTATAATCAACTCTTTGCTCTTTTCAATCCCAAAATAATGGATTTTTAGATTTCATCAAGGCAATAGTATGCAATTGACAATTATGTAATACGAGCATTTAAATTTTGTGGCGCTCTTGACTTTTTTTAGACTTATCAGTTTTTTTATTCAGTTATTATTAATAATTCTATTTCCGCCATCAGATTCTTAGGTGTCTTTTCCAATGCTGCTTGGGCAGATTTCGGATTTCCTCCTCCCTTACCATTGAATTTTTTAATAATTTGCTGAATTAATTCATTTGCATTTATAGAGTCGCTTAAAGAGTTGATTCTTATTTTATTATTTCCCATACTTACAATGATAAGAGAATTTTGAGGAAAATTACTCAATGACTTATTTAGGAGTTTAAAATCTAGATTATGCTCAATATAAAATAACGAGATTCCCTTAATGACTTTGGTAGGAGAGTTTGAAATAGCTTCTAAATACCTGATGACTAAGGAATTTTGTTGGTCTAGTAAAACTTTATTATGTTCCAACTGTTTGTCAAGATAACCTTTTAGCTTCTCAATAGAAGTGTTCGCATCATTCGCAAGGTGTAGCATATCAACATTATTATTTGATCTCAAATGCTTAGCTTTATTACCAATATAATAGCCAATTTCAGTTCCTTTTTTAAACTCGTAAACATAAATTGAGCCGATTTCAGATGTGTTCTTAACATGAGTACCTCCACAACACACTAAATCTAACCCTTCTATTTCCATCAGTCGAACTTTAGACTCTTTTGGGATTTTACTCCTTATTATAGAGCCCTTTTTCTGAGTTTCTTCATGTGGGAGTATAGTTGAAGTTATGTTGAGATTTAAATTTGTTGAAATTTCATTTACTTTATTAAGAATGTCAATCAGCTGCTTATAATTGACTTTTTGAGAGATTTGAAGTGTTACTTCTTCAAATGTTATGTTCGCGCGTATAGTTTCGATGTCAAATTCATTTTTTATGACTGCTGAAAATACATGTTGAGAAGAGTGAGTTTTCATTAAACCATATCGATGGTCCCAATCAATTTCTCCTTCAACTGTGTCGCCTATATGAATTCGATCCTCAAAAGGTGATCCCAAGTGGTGCAAAATGTCTTCTTCTTCTTTACTTACTTTATCTACTTTAAAAGTAGACTCACCAACTTTAAGAAGTCCCTTATCACTCATTTGATTCCCACTTTCAGGATAGAAGAGTGTTTTATTAAGTATAATTCCGTCATTTTTGATTGCTATAACTTCTGCGGAAAATTTCGTTTCATAAGGAGTGTCCCAATACATTTTTTTAGTCATTGTCAAACAACTCAGAAAAAGATTAATATGAGATTAACACAATTAATATTTGAACATATTTCAAAGTTAGATAATTTTGATTTATAGAAAGAAGGGGGATTTTTATGATTGAATTTGTAAGAACCCCAGATAAAAGATTTAAGCATCTTCCTAACTTTCCTTATGAGCCCCGGTATTTAAGAAATCTTAAAGGATTTGAAGATTTAAGGATGCATTATATTGATGAAGGATTTAAAAATTCTGAAGAGATATTCTTATGTCTTCATGGTGAGCCAACATGGGCTTATTTATATCGTAAGATGCTGCCTATTTTTGTGAATGAGGGTTATCGAGTTGTGGCTCCTGATTTTTTTGGATTTGGGAGATCTGATAAACCTGTTGAGGATGAAATTTATACTTTCAATTTTCATAGGAACTCTCTAATTGAATTTATAAAGAAGCTCGATTTAGATAATATAACTCTTGTTTGTCAAGATTGGGGAGGAATTCTAGGTCTTACATTACCGGTTTCGTTCCCTTCTAAATTCAAACGATTAATATTAATGAACACTATATTTGGAACTGGAGATTTTGAAATTTCTCAAGGATTCAAGGCCTTTCGAGACTGGGTGAGTAATACTCCAGATATGAGGGTTGGAGACTTGATACGTAGGGCAACACCAATTTTAACTCAAGAGGATATTATCGCCTATGATGCCCCTTTTCCCGATATTAAATACAAAGCAGGTGTTAGAAGTTTTCCTCAATTAGTGCCAACCAGTTATAATATGCTGGGTGCAGAACTATCAAGAATAGCACGTGATTGGTTCCAAGACAAATGGGATGGTGAATCTTTTATGGCAGTAGGTATGCAAGATCCGGTTCTCGGGCCCCCAATGATGAAGATACTAAGAGAGATGATTCCAAGATGTCCTGAACCGATGAGAATTAAAGATGCGGGACATTTTGTCCAAGAGTGGGGAGAAATTATTGCAGTAAAAGCTTTAGAAGCATTTAAATTGCTGTCGATTTTTCACCATTAAGATCAATAATATTAATTAGTCAGTAGCTCATTCTGTCTCTTAAACCAGATAGTTAAAACTGAGATAAGTAAAAATGCCAATTATTACTGTTGAAGGTCCTAAACGAGATATAGAAACAAAACGAAAACTCGTCAAAGAATTTACAACCATTTTTAAGAAAATATATGGATATCCCGAAGATTTTGAGCACATGACTGTGATAATAAGAGAAAATTCACCTGAAAATGTTGGGGCGAATGGGGAACTTTTAATAGATAGATGGAAAAAATAACTTTAGTCCTTTTTTTTAATAACTGAAACTATATCTGTCAATAAAAGACCATTATAAAGAAATAAACAACAATAATCCTCCCAGGAGTACTTCAAATAGAATGCTCAATAGACCGCCAATCGGTGAAAGGGTTTTGAAGACTTTAAACTTAGGCTTTATGAGCTCTATCCCATTATAGAAACCAATTAAAATGCTGCCAATAATTCCTAACACTCCAATTATTGGTCCAATAATAGGGGGGAGTGCTCCATAGGCAACAAACAGGATTGAATATGTGAATGTACCGATGGACCATAAGATCATTGCCAATGAGAACCTAGAGTTTTTTGTTTGGGAATTGATCCGAGCTAAGTCACTCAATGTACTTTTTTCGGCACCATTAGCACTTGAATATTGTTTTGCTATATTGAGAAGTGTCTTAGAGTATTTTTCATTATAGATCTGGATCAGACCTTCTCCTATTCGAGGGATTGTCCAAATCAGTCCGAGTATTATGCTATATGGACTAAAAACAATAAACATCATTATAGCGAGTACGACGACGCAAACATGTTCTATAAGGCCAATAATGATACCAATTTGGAAGTTATTTGGATTCTTGCTAATTTTTTGTAGCCAAGTATTTAAATCAAAATCACCAAATTCTGATCTATTGCCAAATAATGCTATTGGGATGTTTAAAACTAAAATAAACAGAAAGAGAAAACCTGTTACGAACATTTCAATATTCATGGGAAACCCTCCAACTTATCCTCCATTTTTTTATTCTTCTTTTAAAATTTATAATGATTATAATAATTTCATATTAAGTTTTATTGTTAGGGATTACATTTATTACAACATTTCCGACTTTTTCCCCTTCTTCAACAAATCTGTGAGCTTCGGGAATTTGTTCTAATGAAAATCTTCTACCAATAACTGGTGTTATTTCTCCTGCCTTAATAAGTTCCTTGAGAAATCTTAATTGATCTAACCTTTCTTCTGTGTTATCCATATTTCTATATATAAATTTCTTATCGTTTTTCCTTGCTTCCCTTTTCTCGTGATTAATCAATGACATCTTAGGATTAGCTAGTAGATAGATTCCGTTTTTATTTAACGAATTTAAACCACGTGTAAACGAAGTTTTACCAATTACATCAAAAATAATATCGTATGTCTCATCACTTTCAGTAAAATCCTCTTTTGTATAATCTATTACTTTATCAGCCCCAATAGATTTCATTATTTCTAAACTTTTGGGATTGCCTATTGCGGTTACATGGGCTCCATAATGTTTAGCAAGCTGAATTCCAATTGTCCCTATACTTCCAGAAGCTCCAATAATAAGCATTGTTTGACCTTTCTGAATATTTGCTTCTCTAAGATAATGAACTGATTCAAGTCCCCCCAAGGGGATTGTAGCTGCTTCTTCATAGGTCATATTATCTGGTTTTAGTAATATCATGCTATCTTCGGGCAGACATGCATACTCAGCATAGGCACCAAAATGAAAATCTGTCATAGCGAACACTTGGTCACCTTTTTTAAACTGGGTTACCTCACTACCAACTGATTCAATTATCCCAGCTAATTCTTGTCCTAAGATAGAGCGTTTTTTTCTTGGGCCTCTAAATCCCGTGGCCATTCTCATGAGGAATTTTAGAGCCCCTGAAAATTGGAGACCTCTCATCTCGCAATCTCCCATGGTAACTGTTGTCGCATGTATTTTTATCAGAACCTCATCGTCTTTGGGAATTGGTTTCTCAACTTCCTTGAGCTGAAGAACGTCAGGAGGTCCGTATTTTGTACATACAATCGCTTTCAATTTCTTTCACCATTTAAACTATAAAACTATATAATTACTATGCTATTAGTATTATCAAATAAGAAATCGCATAAAAAACAGTAAGTACATTAAATAAAAGACTTATAATTATCAAAAACTTATCATAAGCCTTCATACTCTTCATTCCAAAGATATTGAAACCAATAAAGAATGTGGCTACTATGGCGTTTACCCAGCTATTTATAGGATAATCCAATATCAAGGAAAGAACAACCATAACAATCGGGATCACCATTATTATTGCCATACCTAATACGATTTTCTGAGTCATTGGTTTACCTTCAATTTCTCCTGGTTTAAAATCCCCTGCAAATATTCGCAACACATCACCTAACAGATAACACAACATTGAAGCAGCCCAAATGACTGCAAACATTATCTTTAGATCAACCATACTTTTATCATAACCTCTACTTTACAATTATTTTTATTGTTATCACTTTTTTTCTTAAAAAGATGAATGGCATTCCTCTCGGATAGGGCATGTTGGACATTTTACACGTATCATATATAAATAATTTCCTGCCACCACTGCGGTAAATCCGATTAAAGCTATTACCGCAAATATAGAGAAATCGATAAAAAACGAAATTATAATGAGCACAATAGGTAAAAACCATATTAAGAACATTAACAATGCCCAATTTTTTTGCCCTACATGCATATGTAAATGTGATTTACTCCACTTATCTACTGATAACAGCTTCTCAACTGTCTTCCCTTTCTCTTCATCTACTATAGTTTCCTTAACTTTGAAATAACAATATTTGCATACTGTTAATGGCATTACTAAGAAGTAAAACAAAATAGAATAGATTAAATACACCATAGCAACCCAAAAATTGAGATAAGATATGCCCCAGGTACCAAAACTTATTAGAACTAAAATTATCAATAAGGGTACTGGTTTAAAGAAAGGACACTTCGGGAAAATTCCCAAAATTAACAGCTTAGAATTTTTTTCTTCTCCCATATTCTTTCACGACAAGATTAAACTTAATTACCCATTTTCTCTTAATTCCAGTCAATAATGGATTTAATTAGTTATCATTATTAATATAATTTTAGATGTATAATCACAGAATCTATATCACTTTCCCAAAGAGATTGAAACCTTCAACTTTTTCTACCTTAACATTGACAAATTCCCCTAATTCACCTTCATAATTTTCTAAGAGTATATTCTTATATGCGAAGTTTCTACTAAAAGTTTGAGTAACTTCAGTTCCACCATGCAATACCAACACTTCTCCTTCCCAATTTTTCCAAGA